>CAMLRI010000368.1 GCA_946482385.1 uncultured Cellvibrio sp. | reverse complement strand
AACCGATGCCGGTGCGACAGATACTTTTAGCGTGGATTCTTCCAATCCTTCGGTGGTAACTGCCAGCGTGAATGGTACGGATGTAACCCTGACCCCGGTGGGCGATGGCAGTGCGACTATCAGTATCACCAGTGGCTCTGGCCTGGTGCGCACAATTACGGCAACCATTGCTCCCGCGTTTGTAATGCCAACCGCAACCTATAGCTTCACCAATCAACTGGTGCCGGCAGCAGGTGAGGTTAACGCCTACGAAGACCTGACCCTGAAGTTGACTTTTGATGCTGCGCCTACCTTGGGCACCACTGGCAGTATTCGCATTTTTAAAACCAGCGATGACACCATGGTGGATAAAATCTCCCTGGCTAATGAATCTGACTCCATTGGTTTTGGTACCCTGCGTGCGCTGAATACCCGCCCGGTGCGTATCAGCGGCAACACCGCCAGCATTTCCCTGCACGCTAACAAGCTCGAAGCCAACACCAGTTACTATGTGGCCATCAGCCCCAGCGTATTTACCGGTGCAACTCTGGCGGGCCAAACCTTCGAAGGTATAGGTGAAAATGCTAACTGGTCGTTCACTACCCGCGCTGCGAAACCCGCTGCCGGTTTAACCACGGTTGTTGTTGACGATAATGGCACTACGGCCGATTTCCGTTCAGTACAGGGTGCGCTCAACTATGTGATGGAGCATGTAGCCCTGAATGATGCGGTGACTATCGAAGTGAAAGAGGGTGTGTACGAAGAGCCGCTCTACCTGCGCAACAAAAACAACCTGACCATTCGCGGTGAAAGCCGTGAAGGCACGGTGATCCAGTACCCCAACAACAATGGCCTTAACCCCAGCACCAATGGTCGCGCACTCTTCCTGGTGGAAAGCGCCGATATGTTGGCCCTGGAAAACCTGACCCTGAAAAACACCACCCTGATTGGTGCCGGTGGCCAGGCGGAAACCATTTACTTCACCAGCACAACCGGCCGTTTGATTGCCAAGAATGCCAACTTTATTTCCGAGCAGGACACCTTACTGCTGAAAGGTTGGACCTGGTTCTACAACACCCTGGTTGCCGGTAACGTCGACTTTATCTGGGGTTACTCCAAGGTATCGCTGTTCGAGAAAAGTGAAATCCGCTCGCTCGGCCGCTCCAGCAGCAATGCCAATGGCGGTTACATTTTGCAGGCGCGTGTTGAGAGCGCAACCGATAAGGGCTTTGTGTTCCTCAATTCCAGTGTCACCAGCGGCGCTGGCCCCACCAATGAATTGCCGATTGATGGCAGCCATTATTTGGCGCGCAGCCCAGGCAGCTCAGGTAGTACCGTTACTTACGACAATATTGTGTTTGTGAATACCAAAATCGGTACTCATATTAATACCGCCGGTTGGGCTGCCAGCCCGATACCAACGCCTGCTACGGCGACAGCCACTGCCGGCTGGCGCGAATACGGCAGCATGGATCTGAATGGCAACACCCTGAATGTCAGCGGCCGCCTGAGCCCTGGTTCTTATCAAATGAGCCTGGGTGAAGTGATGAACGATTACTGTAGCCGTGCGCAGATTTTCTCTGCCTACAACAGCGGCGCCGGTTGGGACCCAATGCCGGAAGACACCAGCGATTGCGTGGATGTGGATGGCACTGGCGGTTCCAGTTCATCAGCGGCCAGCTCGGTGGAGTCTTCTGCATCGTCCAGCGAAGCTTCTTCCAGCGCAGCCAGTTCGGAAGCCTCCAGCTCGGCGGCTTCTTCCGAAGCTTCCAGTGAAAGCAGTTCCTCGGCCAGTAGCGATATGGGTGGTGGTTCTTCCGAATCTTCCAGCTTCAGCAGCGCGGCGGGCATCAATATCAATTGGTCGCCCAGCTACGATGCATTGGCTTCCGCGGTGGCATCTGCACCTGCTGCCAACAGCAACGCTAACTTCAATGCAACTCTGGCACCCATCACCATAGGTGATTTCAAATTCTACTCATCAGGTTCAAGCAGTTTGCGTTTGCATTTGAATGCAGCGGGTGATGCTTATGCAGTGAATTACAACGGCACCGCATTAAAAGATGATTCAACCTCATCGCCAGTGGCTTTGGTAGAAGGCAGCAGCGGCCAGGTGAACCCCACCACCTTGAACGCAGCGGGGGGCGTGACCCGTTTTGTGTCTTATCCCTTAACCACCAGCAGCAACGGCTTGAGCGTTACTGTGACTTACACCAACGCTAGCGGCAATTACGACGCAGTTACTGCGCCCAATGGTTGCTTGAATGGCCAAATTGCCCTGGTGGATCAAAGTGGTAAAACCTGGAAGGTGGCATCGTCCTGTGGCAATAGTGTGCAGAACACCATCACGACAACCATTACCGATGACAGTGTCACCGAGTTGTATGTTCTGATGAGCCGCAACGGCGATGGCGGTGGCGGTATCCGTATCTGGAATATTGCTGTCAGCCAGTAAGCATTGCACGAAACAACGACCGGCTAGTGCCGGTCGTTTTTTTTTGCGGCAAGCGGAAAAAAGATGACAAGGCTGTCAGTGTCTTGTGCAGGCAAATTACTGTGCACTTAGGTAACAAACTTCTTGTATGCAAGCCAGAGTGAAGGCGCTTTTAAAGTAAAACTTGCCTTGGCGCCTAAAAGTTTGAAAAATGCGCAACATAAGAATTTAACAGTATCTCAAGGGTGAGTGTCCAAGGCCGAAAAGGCCTGGGCTGAATAATAAAGGCTGGAATAGCCAACATCGGCATTGGTTGCGGTTATCGAATTAAAAATAACCCGAGAGAAGTAACCAATGAAACTCATCCCCTTGATGACTGCCAGCCTGGCATTGAGCCTGGCTGCTTGCGGTGGCGGCGGCTCGTCCGGCTCCAACAACAATTCCTCCAGTGCTGTTTCTTCCAGTGTGGCCTCTTCTGTGGTTTCCAGCGCGCCATCATCGGCGTCGGTTTCCAGCAGCTCCAGCTCTTCGGTTGTGTCCTCTGTATCCAGCGTCAGCTCGGTCAGCAGTGAAGCTTCCTCATCCAGTTCTTTATCCAGCGCTATTTCTTCATCCAGTGAAAGCTCCGCTGCAGAATCCAGCGCCTCATCGGTTAGCAGTGAGGCATCGTCCAGTGTGGAATCCTCGCTGGCCAGCAGCGAATCCTCTGCCAGTTCAGTGGAATCTTCCGTTGCCAGCAGTGAATCTTCCGCCAGCGAGAGCAGTTCCTCAGAGGTATCCGAAGCGGGTACTTGGAACGTTTATAACGGCAATTTCCATCCCGTCACCAATGGTTCTATCACCCTGGTGAGCGGTAGCGCGG
>CAMLRI010000367.1 GCA_946482385.1 uncultured Cellvibrio sp. | reverse complement strand
TTCTGTTTCATTATGTTCTTTATGCCGGAGATGGGCGGTTTCTTCCTGGAATACGCCAACTTCGAAGAGGCGAACAACCTTAAAACCCCAACCCATATTGCACCTGTGTGGTACTTCACTCCTTTCTATGCCGTATTGCGTGCGGTGACTTTGCAAATTGAGCTGGGCCCCATTGTGCTCACGGCCAAATTGCTCGGCTTTATTGCCATGGGCGCCGCTATCGCCATTCTGTTTGTACTGCCCTGGTTGGATCGCAGCAAAGTGAAATCCATGCGCTACCGCGGTCATATCCCACGGGTAATGCTGATTGCCTTTGCCGCTATGTTTGTGATCCTCGGCTATTTGGGTGTTAAGTCTCCTACCGATGGCAGAACTTTCCTGTCGCAAATCGCCACAGTGTTCTACTTCGCTTATTTTGTGACTATGCCTGTGTGGACCACTACCAGTGCAGAAAAGGCCACATCAAAAGTATCCTGGGGATTGTGCGCGGCTTTCGCCGTCATCTTCGCTTGGATGGGCTTTGATTACCTGGGCACCAAAGATATTCCTGTGCTGCTCTATATTCTCACCTTTGCTTTGGCCATTATTTTTGCTGTGCTGCCCAAATTGGCTGCCCGCGATAAAGATCTGGTAGAGCCAACCCGCACCCAGGCCAAGGGCTTGCCTACGCCTCTGGTGCTGGCTGGTTTGGCGCTGTTTGTGATTTTGGCGGTTGCTCCCATTAAGGCAGTGGCGGCGGAAGGTGCTTTTAACTGCGGCAGTATCCCCTGTGATGAAATGGTGCCAGACCTCAAGGACAAAGAATCCCTGCAGCGCGGTGCCAAGTATTTCGTCAACTACTGCATGGGTTGCCATTCCGCCAAGTATTCGCGCTACGAGCGAGTGGCGGATGATTTAGGCATCCCCCATGAGCTGGCGGCGCAAAACCTGATTTTTGGTGACCAGCGCATTGGCCAGTTGATGGAAATTGCCATGAAGCCCCAGCACGCCAAGGTCTGGTTTGGTGTTACCCCACTGGATTTGAGCCTGGTGGCGCGCTCGCGTTCGCCCGAGTGGCTGTATACCTACCTGCGCAACTTCTACAAAGATGACAGCCGCCCTTTCGGTGTTAACAACCGCGTGTTCCCCAATGTGGGTATGCCCCATGTGTTGATAGGCCCGCAAGGCCTGTTGGAATGTGGCGCCGGCCCTAAACTGAACCATCACGGTGGGGTGCTGCGCAACGAAGTGGGTCAGCCGGAAATGGACGAGCATTGCGGTGCCCTGGTGCCTGGTGCCATCAAGGGCAGTATGTCTGCTGCCGAGTTTGATCAGGCTGTGTACGACCTGGTGAACTTCCTGGAATATGTGGCCGAGCCGGTAGCGGTTAAGCGCCAGCAGCTGGGCTACTGGGTGTTGGGTTTCCTGCTGATACTCTTTGTCTTTGTCTACTTCCTGAATCGCGAATTCTGGCGCGATATCCACTAAGCAGGCAGCAACGGGCGACGCGAGTCGCCCGTTTTGTTATGTGCAGGCAAAAGATGCTGCGCACTGCTTTTCGCTTTGCCATAGTTTATGCTTGCAGCTCGATCCAGTGTTCGCCGCTTTGATTCCACCAACCTAAGGAACCTTCCATGTCCATGACGTCCAGTCGCCCCTACTTTGTACGTGCGCTCTATGAGTGGATTGTGGATAACAACTGCACCCCCCATATTTTGGTGGATGCCCATGTTGAGGGCACCCGCGTGCCGCAGCAGCATGTCAACAAAGACGGGCAAATCATTCTTAATATCGCCCCGGGGGCGGTGAGTGATTTTGCGATGGATAACCATGCGCTTTCCTTTAGTGCCCGTTTTGGCGGTGTGGCCAACCATTTGTATGTTCCCTGCCATGCCATTATGGGTATCTACGCCCGCGAGAATGGCCGCGGCATGATGTTTGAGGCAGAGGAAGCTCCGCCGCCGCCACCGCCTGCACCAACGCCCAGCCCGGCAACCGATATACGCACAGCGGCCAAGCGTTCGGGCTTGCGCGTCGTTAAATAGTTTTTTTGCCTCTATTCCCCAGGTGCCCGGCGCAGCTTGCTGTTGCCGGGTTTTTGCATTGGTGGGCCGCGTTTTTCATCAAACTGACATATGACACAGCGGCGACATTTTTGTGACAGCAGCTGTGGTTGGTCACATAACTGTCATATTCCAGCGTTAAAGTGCTTCGCAATGGTTGGATTAGCCCAGCCATCCACCTGAGTGCGGTGACGCTTGCCGCATCGACTTAAATGCCGAAGTGACTTAACGAATGGAGCGCTCTATGAACGCTAAGCAAATTGTAAAAGGGTTGGTATTGGCCGGCTCTATGGTGTGTGCAGCTGCGCTGCAAGCAGCAGTTGATCCTAAGTTGCCTGAGTACAAGGCCGCTACCGGCGTATCCGGCAATGTGAACTCCGTGGGCTCCGACACCCTCAACAACCTGATGACCCTCTGGGCTGAAGATTTCAAAAAGTGGTACCCCAACGTCAATATTCAAATCCAGGGCGCCGGTTCTTCCACTGCACCACCAGCCCTGACCGAAGGCACCTCCAACTTCGGCCCCATGAGCCGCGCCATGAAGTCGGAAGAGATCCAGGCGTTTGAAGCCAAACACGGTTACAAGCCCACTGCTGTACCCGTAGCCATCGACGTGTTGGCGGTATACGTCAACAAAGACAACCCCATCAAAGGTATGAGCATTGCCCAGGTAGATGCCATCTTCTCGGCTACCCGCAAGTGCGGCGGTGCCAAAGACATCACCCGCTGGGGCGATCTGGGTTTGACCGGTGCCTGGGAAAACCGCGATTTCACCGTATACAGCCGCAATGCGGTATCTGGCACCTACGGTTACTTCAAGGAAGTGGCCCTGTGTAAAGGCGACTTCAAAGCTTCCATTAACGAACAACCAGGTTCTGCCTCGGTGGTGCAGGGTGTATCTGAATCCATCAACGGTATTGGTTACTCAGGTATCGGCTATGTGACTTCCGGTGTGCGCGCGCTGCCGCTGTCTGCCAAAGATGGCCAGCCATTTGTAACCCCGGATGCGGCCCACGCCCTGGATGGCACCTACCCGCTGTCGCGCGTGCTTTATGTGTACATCAACAAGCACCCCAACCGCCCGCTGGATACCATGCAGCTGGAGTTTGTGAAGATGGTACTGTCCAAGCAAGGCCAGGAAACCGTAGAGCGCGATGGCTATATCCCGCTGCCGGCGGCCATGGCCGAAAAAGCCCTGGCTGAACTGACCAAGTAATCCCGGGGGTTATTCCTCTGTTG
>CAMLRI010000366.1 GCA_946482385.1 uncultured Cellvibrio sp. | reverse complement strand
GGCGACCGCGAGCGGATTATGGCCCTGGCCCAGCGCATCGCCAGCGAGGATGTCCAGCTGTTTTACCAAACCGCCTTGCTGGGTCGCCGTGACCTGCCCCTGGCGCCGGACCCCCGCGCCGGTTTTGAAATGGTGCTGTTGCGCATGCTGGCGTTTAAACCCCAGGGCGTTATCGACCTGCCAACCCAGCCGCTGCCGGCCTCGGCCGCGCCAGTTGCCCCGGCGCCACAGGCGGCCCTTGGTTCGCCATCCAGCTCGCCAACGCCAGCCAGCCCACAAGCTGCCCAGCCCCAGGCGGTAGTGCAACCGGCGCCAGTGGCGCCACAAGCTCCGGTGGCACCACCCGCTGCTGCCGCCCAATCTGCCCCTATGGCGCCGCCCGCGCCGGTAATGGCACCTGCGCCGGTAATGGCGGAAGCGCCGCCTTTTGATGGCCCCTACGACAACGCTCCCGATTACGCGGAAGATGCCAGCTACGACGAATACGCCCAGGCGCCAGCCTACCTGGAGCTGCCCCCCACAGCGGGAGTAGACGAACCAAAAAAGCCTGAGGCGCCCAAGGCGGCGCCGTCTCTGTCTAGCCAGGCGCCCGCAATCCCTGCTCCCCAGCCCTCCGTACCTAAGGTGGTGCGCAAAGTGCCCTATAACCAGGCTGGCCCGGCGGATTGGATAGAGATTTACCTCGGCCTGGGGGTGACCGGCATATTGCAAAGCACTGCCTCCAACTGCCAGTTGGTGGAGCGCCGTGGCAATGAGTTTCACTTTGTGTTGGATAACAACAACTCAACGCTCTATGACCAGAGCCATCAGCAGCGCCTGGCCGATTTACTGAGCGATTATTTTGTCGAGCGCGTCAGTGTGGTGATTACCCCCGGCCAGGTCACCGCCGAAACCCCGGCGCTGACGGCCATCCGCCTGCGCGCCGAGCGCCAGCAGGCAGCGGTGGAGGCCATCCACAATGACCCGATTGTGCAACAGTTGATTGCACAGTTTGATGCGGTAATCCGCGCTGACTCGATTGAGCCAGTACTGTAAAAAACCTGATTGATTAGCCACTGGAGAAAAGCCAGCCATGAATATCGGCGACTTGATGAAGCAAGCCCAACAAATGCAAGCCAACATGCAGCAAATGCAGGAAGACCTGGCCAAAGCCGAAGTCAAAGGCGAAGCCGGCGCCGGCCTGGTGAGCGTAGTGATGAATGGCCGCCACGATGTAAAACGTGTCAGCATCGACGACAGCCTGCTCAGCGAAGACAAAGAAATGTTGGAAGATTTGCTCGCGGCGGCGGTGAACGATGCCGTGCGTAAAGTCGAGCAAAACAACCGCGAGCAAATGGCCAAAATGACTGCCGGCATGGGCTTGCCCCCCGGCTTCAAAATGCCCTTTTAAGGCCTACAGATAACCGCCTATGTTTAGCCCCCTGATTGATGAACTTATGTCCTCCCTGCGCTGCCTGCCGGGGGTTGGCCCCAAATCTGCCCAGCGCATGGCGTTGCACCTGCTGGAGCGCGACCGCGTGGGCGCCGAGCGCCTGGCGCGCAGCCTGCACAAAGCCATCGAAGGGGTAGGGCGCTGCCGCCGCTGCCGCACCCTCACCGAGCAGGAGCTGTGCGGCATTTGCCGCAACGAGCGGCGCGACCCCGGTTTGCTGTGCGTGGTGGAAACCCCGGCGGATGTGCTGGCCATCGAGCAGGCGGGCACCTATCAGGGCAAATATTTTGTGCTGCTCGGCCATTTGTCGCCCATTGATGGCATTGGCCCGGAGGATATTGGCATCGATCAATTGCTCGCCCTTTTGCAAGAGGAGCCCGTCAAGGAAGTGATCCTGGCGACCAACCCGACGGTGGAGGGCGAAGCCACCGCTTTTTATATCAGCGAGCGCGCCAAGCCGTTAAATATCACCGTGTCGCGCATTGCCCATGGCGTGCCCCTGGGGGGCGAGCTGGAATTTATCGACGGCGGCACCCTGGCCCATGCCTTTTCATCTCGTAGAAACCTATAACCCATGTTGATTCCCACAGAACCTATCTGGATCGACCGCGCTGAGCAGTTGGCCGAGTTGTGCGCCGCTTGGCGCCAGCAGGGCGCTATTGCCGTTGATACCGAATTCATGCGCACCGACACCTTCTACCCCATTGTCGGCCTGCTGCAAATTGGTGATGGCAAAGGCTGCTATTTGATTGACCCCTTGGCGATTGATGAATGGCAACCGCTGCGCGATTTATTGCTCGACGAAAAAGTCATTAAGGTTTTGCACTCCTGCTCGGAAGACCTGGAAGTGTTCCAGCGCTGGTTGGGCCTGGTGCCTGCCCCCTTGTTTGATACGCAAATCGGCGCCGCCTTTGCCAACATCGGTTTTGGTTTGGGCTACGCCAATTTGGTCAAAACCCTCTTGGGTATCGAAGTCCCCAAAGATGAAACCCGCTCCGATTGGCTGCAGCGCCCGCTGAGCCAGGCGCAATTAAAATACGCAGCCCTGGATGTGGCGCACATGCTGGTGGTGTACGGCAAACTCTTGCAACTATTGAAAGCCAGCGACCGTTTGGTCTGGGTAAAAAGCGACTGCGCCGATCTGGTGGCGCAGGCGCGCACCCCCGATGATTTTAGCGAGGCCTACCACAAGGTGGGCTTTGCCTGGAAACTGCACTCGCAGGAGTTGGCAGTGTTGCGTGCCCTGTGCATTTGGCGCGAAACCGAAGCGCGCGCGCGCAATATTCCGCGCAACCGTTTAATCAAGGAACCCAGCCTGTGGGATATAGCGCGCAAAAAACCGCGCGATTTGCAGCAGTTGCACCAGATTGCCGATATCCCCCAGCGCACCCTGAAAAACGATGGCGAAACCCTGTTGGCAATTATGCAGGAGCAATTGCAATCGGATGCCGCCACTTGGCCGGAGCGCTTGGATCCGCCCCTGGCGCAAAGCGAAGGGCCGCTGATGAAAGCGCTTAAGCAATTTGTGCGCGATAAGGCCGAGGCAGAGCAAATTCCAGCGGAAATTCTAATCCGCAAAAAAGAATATGAAGCCCTGGTGCGCTCGGGCATGCACGGTGGTAACTTCCAATTGCCACCCCGTTTGC
The DNA here is from genome assembly GCA_946482385.1 of uncultured Cellvibrio sp. The sequence continues at coordinate 206 of CAMLRI010000366.1, read as the reverse complement.
AAGGTTGGCGCTATGGCGTGATTGGTGAAGGTTTATTGCAGGTGGCACAGGCTTTTCGCAGTGAATGATGCAGGCTTTTCGCCAGTGATTAATGCATAGGATGCGCACCACCCGGGTATTGGCTAGAGGCCCGTGAGACACGCCGTAAACCCATCCATGGGGGCTCGACGCCCGCATCCCGCGGGCGACGGTCTCACAAACCTCTA
>CAMLRI010000365.1 GCA_946482385.1 uncultured Cellvibrio sp. | reverse complement strand
CCTTTAGTTTCCGCTTTGATTGCGCCGACAAAATGTCGGTGCCCCTGGTGCATATTGCCCGCGGCACTATCGGCTATGGCGACAAAACCATTTTGCGCAACGTGGAACTGAGCATCATCCCCGAAACCCGCATTGGCCTGCTCGGCCCCAATGGCGCGGGCAAATCCAGTTTGATCAAAACCCTCGCCGGCAGCCTGCCGCTGTTGGCGGGCGAGCGCACCAACGGCGAACATTTCAAGCTCGGCTACTTCGCCCAGCACCAGCTTGAAGCCCTGGATCTCAATGCCTCGGCGGCGCTGCATATCCAGCGTTTGGCACCGCAAGCGCGGGAGCAGGAAATCCGCGATTTCCTCGGCAGTTTTGATTTTCACGGCGAGCGCGCCTTTGAACCCATCACCCATTTTTCCGGCGGCGAAAAAGCCCGCCTGGCCCTGGCGTTAATCGCCTGGGAAAAACCCAATGTGCTGCTGCTCGACGAGCCCACCAACCATTTGGATTTGGAAATGCGCCAGGCGCTTACCATGGCGCTGCAAGATTTCGAGGGCGCAGTAATTGTGGTGAGCCACGACCGCCATTTGCTGCGCAACACCGTCAATGAATTTTGGCTGGTGGCCGATGGCAAAGTAGCCGAGTTCGATGGCGACCTGGACGATTATTACCAATGGATGCAACAGCAAAAAGCCAACAGCCAGGCCGCCGAAAAACTCCAGGCCAGCAGCAGTGAAGGCGATACCAAGGTCGATAAAAAAGCCCAGCGCCAGCAATCGGCGGCGCAGCGCGCGCAATTAAAACCGCTCACCAACAAACTCAAAAATTTGGAGGCGCAGCTGGAGAAATTGCACAAGCGCCAGGGGGAGTTGGAAACGCTGTTAAGCGACCCCGGTATTTACGAAGAAAAAAACAAAAGCAAAATGCAGGAGCTGCTGCAAGAGCAAAGCAAACTGCACAGCCAATTGGAAGAAACCGAAGAAAATTGGCTGCTGGTGAGCGAAGAACTGGAAGCCGCCAGTCAAGCTTAACAGCCCAGGGCTGGGAGATTACTCACAAGGAAAGGCTAGTGTGTCTCTCGGAACCGCGGGAGGCATGGATGCCGACCTCGAGCCTACATGGATGTATTCACGGCGTGTTCCGAGAGACTCACTAGCCTTTCCGTCAAATCCGAATTATGGCTGGACAACCCGCAACTGCTGCACCCAGGGCTCCAGCAGGCGGCCATACACCAAATCCACCTCATAGCGAGGCGAGCCTTCCCGCTCGCGGTGCTGCGGCAGCAGGTGCGCAAACTCACTGGGCAAGTGCACACGGCTAACCGACAGTGATTTCACCTGCACCTCCTGGGTGCGCGGTGATTTTTTATCGCAACGGCCATAGCTATCGCTCATTTCCGCCGGCAATAGCCAATAGCTGGCCGCCGGATTGTGGCTGCGCAAATCTGCCAGCCTATCGGCCAACAATTCCTGCCGCGCGGCCGCATCCACCACAAACAAACGCGAATCCTGTTGCCGCACCCTTTCCACACGGTCGCGCCAGTTTTTGAGCTGCTGCTGCCATTCTTTTTCATCTTGGGTGCGCGCCTGGCTATCGCCCTCGTGAGCAGCCAGGGCTTTAACAGCCTTATCCAACCGCTCCAAATAGGCCGGGCCATTGAGCTCTAACAATATCCAACCCTGCCGGCTTCTATCGACATAACGATAGGATTCGGCGCAAGCAGGAAAATCAAAACTGGCAAAATTCGCGGCAGATAAACGCAAAAAACGGTAGCTGTACCACCAATCGTCATCGCCCTCCTGCCGCAGAGTGCTCCACTGCAATTGCAACTGGGTGCCACTGTTTTCGCTGCTGTAACTGTAGCTGTAGGGCAACTGCAATTCGCGCTCAGTGAGCGTGACGCTATAACTGGCCGGCGGCCAGCGGTTGTACCAGGCCTTAAGCAACAGAGCCGCATTCACCAGCAGCAAAAAAACCAGGCAGCACCAGAGTAAACGCTTATTCATGGCTGCCTCCCTGTTGCAGTTTGCGCAAGCGGTTAAACACCATCATCGCCAAAATAGCAGTGAGGCCAATCAACAAAAAGAACAGGTATTTGGGCAGCCAATCCCACCACCAATCGAAAAACTTGGTAAACAAAAACAGCGCAAAAAATACATTGCCAGTGAGCATCAAGTAGGGCAATCCACGGCGCAAACCATAAACCACCAGCAACGCTGCCGCGGCAAAACCCAACACCTGGTAGCAGCCTTCAACCACTGCCGACGGCCAGGGCGAATAACTGCCTTCACCCCAATTGGACAAAATCAACAGCGCAATAAAAAACGCAATGGCGGAAAGTATTTGGTAAAGGCTGGCAAAGCCGTGGTAGCGGCGCTGGTCAACCAGCTCAGGGAGAAAAAAGAATGCCAGTGCCGGCAGCAAAAAATGCTCGGGGCGCTCGCCAAAATAAATCCAGTAACCGCCCATCCAGGTGCCTATCTTGGCGCCGACAAACGCAAAACCAAAACCCAGTGCCACCGCCAATAGCAAACGCACCTGCAGCAAATAAGCGAGCAAAAAACCGTAGATAGCAAAAATCGCCAGGGCATTGGGGCTGGGTGCCATATTAAAAATGCTGGCCAGCATATTGATTTGCAACACCAGGCAGGCAAAGGAAACCAGCGCTACCAACTTGGCGTAATAGCCACTGGTATCCAGGCGGCGAATAAACACCGCCAGGGCAAAACTCAGCAGCGGCGCCAGGCTTAAAATCACCACCTGAGCCGCCGTGGAAAAATAACCCCAGTACTGGTAGAAAAGAAAAAACACACTGGCCGCCAGGGCACCGGCGCCCAGAAAAGAAACAATTTGCATCCCCAGAGAAAGGTGCTTGGCACCCTCGGATAAATCCACATCCTGGTTTTGCTTGAGCGCTGCCAGCAATTGCTCGTGGTAGTCGCGCACCGCGGCGTCGCTGGTGTCAGGCAACTGCAACACGCCCTGCTGCTTCAGCAGTTCCAGCTCGTTGCGAAAATGGCGAATTTGATCAGCGCGGGATTGCGCCTGGGCTTTGGATGGGGCACCGGCAAGCGGTGGTGACATGGGTGTAGACACAACAGATCCCTCGGGTGTTAAAGACTCAGGTGCAGTGTTATCGCCCCCGAGCCATAACGCAAGCGCTCATCCCTGAACGCACAACAAGCTGTTAGGGAACCGCTGAAAAATGTTGGCGAGGCAGCCAGCGCAGGTAATTTTTCAGAGGTTCCTTAGAAATTAAACCGCACACCTACAGCGATGCTGCTCGCCTCGGAACCCAGGCTGAT
>CAMLRI010000364.1 GCA_946482385.1 uncultured Cellvibrio sp. | reverse complement strand
CCCCAGCCACTGGCGCCTGCCTCACCTGCCGGCTATGCCGTTGCCGCAATTCCAGTTGCACCTGGCCGCCGACCCGCAGCGCGCCCAGGTGGAAGACTATATTCGCGCGCGTTTTGCCCAGGCCCACCAGGCGCAGATCCAGTATTTTTTGCCGCAACTCATCAGCCTGCGCTGCGCTGGCGATTACAGCGCCGCGGTGGGTTTGGCCACTGGCAGCGGCCAGTTGTTTGCCGAGCAATACCTGGATGCCCCGGTGGAGCAACTGGCGCAGCAGCGCTTGGGTTTGGCGGTGGATCGCCACCAGGTGATTGAAATTGGCAACCTGGTATCCACCTGGAAGGGCTCCAGTTTGCTGCTGTTTATTTTTATTGCCGAATTGTTGCAGCGCCTGGGTTACGAGTGGCTGGTGTTTACCGCTACCCGCGAAGTCCAGGCGCTGTTGGCGCGGCTGCATTACCAACCCTGGGTGTTGGCCGAGGCCGACCCTAACCGCCTGCCCAACGCCGGCGCCAACTGGGGCGCCTACTACCAGCGCCAGCCCCAGGTGATGCTGGGGGCGCTGTCGCCCGCCATCCAACTGGCGCGCAAAAATCCGCTCTACCGCGCTACGGTAATGGGTTTGCGCCCGGGCCTGGCCCAGGTTGCCGCCCAGTGGCTGCAGGCGGATGGCCGAGAGGCAACCGGTCAAAGGGAGCCGGGCCATGAATAAGATACTGGCTGCCATCGCCCACCAGGCCCAACACAACCCCAGCGCCATTGCCCTGCGCGATGGCGCTAGCCAGGTGAGCTACGGCCAATTACAGCAGCGGGTAAATGCCTTGGCGCAACAGCTGCGTAGCCTGGCGATAAAACGCCTGGGGCTGTGGGGCGACAACAGCATCGCCTGGGTGATTGCCGACCTGGCCGCCTGGCAGGCGCAGTGCACCCTGGTGCCCATGCCCCTGTTTTTCTCGCCGGTGCAGTTGCAGCATTTGGTGGATACCGCCCAGCTGCAACAGCTATTGCTTTGCCCCGGCCCGGAGTTGCCTTTGGCTATCGCCGAGCGCCAGGACACTGTGGAGTCCTCTATCTCCCTCGGCCGCCTGGCCGGTCAGTGGGAGCCGAGAGAAGACTCACTCCTGCCAGATGCCATCGCCAAAATTACTTTCACCTCCGGCACCACCGGCAAGCCCAAGGGCGTGTGCCTCTCGACCGCTGCGCTGGAGGCGGTTAGCCAGGCCCTGGCCGAGCGCATTTATGCCGCCGATGGCGGTCAGCCCCACTGCCATTTCACCCTCCTGCCCCTGAGCACCCTGCTGGAAAATATCGCCGGCGTTTATGTGCCCCTGTTGCTGGGCAAAAGCGTTTGTGTGCTGGCGGGTAAAGAGATTGGTTTGCACGGTAGTTCGCGTTTGGATGTGGCGCAGTTGCTGCGCCAATTACACCAGCACCAGCCGCAGAGTTTGATTTTGCTGCCGCAAATTTTGCAGGCCCTGGTGCTGGCGGCGCAGCAGCAGTTGCCCTTGCCCGCCAGCTTGCAATTTATCGCGGTGGGCGGTGGCAAAACTGCGCCCGGTTTGCTGCAACAGGCGCAGCAATTGGGCATGCCGGTGTACGAAGGTTATGGCTTGTCGGAGTGCGCCTCGGTAGTGGCGCTCAATGTGCCCGGCGCCAACAAAATCGGCAGCGTCGGCCAACCCCTGGCGCATTTGCAGCTGCGTCTTCTGGAGGGCGCGGTGCAGGTGCGCGGCCATTTATTGAGTGGTTATCTGGTAGATGGCCAGCTGACACCCGCCGCGCAAAGCCATGGCTGGTTCGATACCGGCGACCTGGGCTATCTGGATGAAGATGGTTTTTTATTTGTGACCGGGCGCCGCAAAAATTTATTGATTAGCAGCTACGGCCGCAATATTTCCCCTGAGTGGCCGGAGGCGCTGTTGGCCACTTGCCCCGCCATTGCCCAGGTGATGGTGGTGGGCGATGCCCAGCCTTTTTGCGCGGCCTTAATTGTGCCGGCGCAGCCAAACGCAATTGCCATGATTCAAGAGGCCATTCAGGCCGTTAATGCCCAGCTGCCCGACTACGCGCGCCTGCACAAATGGCTGCTGTTGCGCGAACCCTTTACCCCGGCCAATGGCCTGCTTACCGACAACGGCCGTTTGCGCCGCGATGCCATAGCGGCGCGCTACGCCCACTGCCTGCGCGCGCTTTATAGCACTGGCGATACTGCCCCTAATTCCCAATCGCTCGACCACTACTCCACCGATACAGCTTGCGAGGTGATCTATGACATTCTTTGACCAATTGCAGCAGCAAACCCAAACCGAGCGCGCCTATTTGCTCGGTGCGCCGCTGATTAGCCGCTGCTTTAACGGCGGCGGTTTTACCCGTGCCGATTATGTGCAATTTCTTATTCAGGCTTACCACCATGTGAAGCACACGGTGCCACTGCTGATGGCGGTGGGCAGCCGCTTGCCGGAGCGCAAAGAAAATTACCGCGAAGCCATTGCCGAATATATCGAAGAAGAATTGGGCCACCAGGAGTGGATACTCAACGACCTGGCCGCCTGCGGTGAAGACAAAGAGCGCATTCGCGCTGGCCGCGCCAATGCCGCCACCGAATTGATGGTGGCCTACGCCTACGACACAGTGATGCGCAACAACCCCATGGCCTTTTTCGGCATGGTGTTTGTGCTGGAAGGCACCAGCATCAATTTGGCCACCCAGGCTGCCGACATCATTCAACAGCAGTTGGATTTACCCAACAAAGCCTTTTCCTATTTGCGCTCCCACGGCAGCCTCGACCAGGAGCACATGGTGTTTTTTGAAAAATTAATGAACAGCCTCACCGAACAGCAAGACCGCGACGACATAGTGCATGCCGCGCGTATGTTTTTCCGTTTGTACGGCAATGTATTCCGTTCCCTGGAGCAGCCGGAGCTGCTGGAAATTTATTAATTTTTTGCCGGCAAATTTTTGTAAGTATTTTTTTAATTATTCAGCGGAGTTGCACAATGAAAATAGCAGGCCAGTGGGTGTTGCTAACCGGTGCCAGCGGCGGTATTGGCAGCGCTATTGCCGAGCGTTTGGCGCGCGCCGGTGCGCGCTTAATCTTGGTGGGGCGCGATACCGGCGCATTGCAAAAGTTGCTGCACAAAATCCAGGTGTACAGCAAAGGCTCTTTTATTGTCTGCGCCGATATTAACAGCCGCGATGGGCGCGAATTAATTCGCAACCAGGTGTTGGTGCTGCCCCAGCCGCTGGATGTGCTAGTGCACTGCGCCGGCGCCAATGATTTTGCCCTGCTGGCCGACAGCG
>CAMLRI010000363.1 GCA_946482385.1 uncultured Cellvibrio sp. | reverse complement strand
AGGGGATTCCCGGTGAAGCGGATCAAGCAGCATGTGATTTGGGGCCAGCGCGGCAGTTTTATCCTGGCGGCGACCGGCTCGGCCGTGGGCTTGGGCAATATCTGGAAATTCCCCTATATGACCGGCGAAAACGGCGGCGGCGCCTTCGTGCTGATTTACCTCTGCTGCATTTTGCTGATCGGTATCCCCATCATGATGGCGGAAATCCTTATGGGCCGTCGCGGCCGCGCCAACCCGATTATCGCCACCCAGGAATTATGCGCCGAAGCCGGTGCCAGCCAGCGCTGGGTGGGCATAGGCTACATGGGGGTGCTGGCGGGGCTGGTGATCCTATCCTTTTATGCGGTGATTGCCGGCTGGACCCTGGAGTATTTGCTGCAAGCCAGCAGTGGCCGCTTTGCCGGGCTGACAGGCGATAGCTCCCAGGCGCTGTTTGCCGGGCTGCTGGCCGACCAGGGCCGGCTGCTGCTGTGGTTTACGGTATTTATTGTGATGACGGTGGCGGTGCTGGCCCTGGGGGTAACCCGCGGCCTGGAGTCGGCGGTGCGCTGGATGATGCCGCTGTTATTTATCCTGCTGCTGGTATTGCTCGGCTACGCCATCCGCGAGGGCGAGGTGCTTACTTCGCTGCGCTTTATGTTCAGTTTTAACCCCGAAGATGTCACCTGGGAATCCACCCTATCGGCCATGGGCCATTCGTTTTTTACCCTGAGTTTGGGCATGGGCGCGATTATGGCCTACGGCGCCTATATGCCCAGCAACCAGTCGGTGGGCAAAACCGTGCTCACGGTGGCACTGCTGGATACCCTGGTAGCTTTGGTGGCGGGCGTGGCGATTTTTGCCTTTGTATTTGCCACCCCAGGTATAGCCCCTGCCAGCGGCCCGGGCCTGATGTTTGTTACCCTGCCGGTGGCCTTTGGCAGCATGGATGCCGGGCTGGTGGTCGGCACGGTATTTTTTGCCATGGTAGTGCTGGCTGCCTGGACTTCCACCATCTCGCTGCTGGAACCGGGGGTGGCCTACTTGAATGAACGCTTCAACTGGAACCGGGTATTGGCCAGTGTGCTGCTGGGGGCGATTGCCTGGGTTATGGGGATAGGCTCGGTGCTGTCGTTTAACGACTGGAGCGAAAAACAATTCCTGTGGGGCAAAAACTATTTCGACAGCATGGATTTCCTCGCCACCAATATACTCCTGCCCCTGGGCGGGGTGCTGATCGCGCTGTTTGTGGGTTGGAAGATGACCCAGGCACAGCTGGCCCACGACCTTAAGTTCGACCAGTCGCGCCTGCTGCGCCTGTGGCGCCCTGTACTGCGCTATGTATCGCCGGTGGCGGTGCTGATTGTGCTGTTTAACGGCATCTTCCCGGTGCTGCGCCAGGTTATGGTGGAATAGCCCATGGCGCGGGTAGAGCGCTCGGCGCTGGTGGCTTATTCGGCGGCGCAGATGTTTGCGCTGGTCAACGATATAGAGTCCTACCCCCAGTTTATGGAGGGCTGTAGCGGCGCGACTATTTTGGCCCGCGGCGACGACTGGCTGGAGGCGCGCTTAACGCTGAACAAGGCGGGCATGCAGCAGAGCTTTGTCACCCGCAACCAGCTGCAACCGCCCCTGGCGATGACCATGAACCTGGTGGATGGCCCCTTTAAATACCTGCGCGGCGCCTGGCACTTTACCCCCCTGGGGGAGCAGGCCTGCAAGGTGAGTTTTACCCTGGAGTTCGAGCTGCACAACCGCCTGCTGGGCATGGCCCTGGGCAAGTTGCTGGAGCAGGTGGGCAGCCAGCAGGTGGATGCACTCTGCGCCCGCGCCAAAGTGGTTTACCGCATTTAATCTTGAGAGAGATGTATCAATGGCCGATTTTGACCTGATAACCGTGGAAGTGGCCTACGCCCTGCCGCACAAGCAAAAAATTATCGCCCTGCTGGTAGAGCCGGGCACCACGGCGATGGAGGCAGTGCTGCGCTCCAAAATCAACGAGCACTTCCCCGAGCTGGATATAGCCACCGCCAAAATGGGTATCTTTGGCCAGTCCCTGGGCACCAAGGGGCTGGAGCCGGCCGACAAGCATGTGCTGCACCAGGGCGACCGGGTGGAGATCTACCGCCCCCTCACCTCCGACCCCAAGGATGCGCGGCGCAAGCGCGCCGAGAAATCCGGCGACAGCGCCGCCTGATCCCGCCCGGCATCACCCTTTCTTCCCCGCCCGCCGGCGGCGGCCCGCGCATTTTGCACTACACTGGAAGAAGCATAATTTGACGCCAACAAGCCCTGCCTCCCTGCGGCGGGGCTTGTTGTCTGTACCGCTTACTTTCCCCTTTACTTGGCTCTGCGGGTTTTGGCATGTCGGCAAACATCAAGCGCTGGTACCACTGGCTGCCCTGGTTTTCGGCCCTGGCGCTGGTATTGGTATTTGCCTGGATGTTGCTGCTTGACTGGCGCAGCCACGAGCGCAACTGGCAGCAGCGCCTGGAATGGCAGCAGCAGGCCCAGGGGCGCTACCTGGAAAGCGTTGGCCGCGACCTCAGCCAGCAGGGCATGCTGCTGGCGCAACTGGTGCTGCGCGATGAACAGGTGCTGGCGCAAATCCGCGCCGCCCACCGCCTCTATGTCGATTCCCACACCCAGGATAAAACCGAGCTAATGGCCCAGGCCCGCGCCCGCCTGCAATTGCAGTTGAGCGATTACTGGAGCGAAATGAAAGAGCTGGGGGTGATCCAGCTCAATGTGTTTTTTGCCCCGGGGGCGGTGGGCTTTGTGCGCATGCAGCGCCCCCAGCGCTATGGCGACAGCCTGGCCGGGCTGCGCCCGCTGCTCAACCAGGTGATCAGCTCGGGCATTCCCGCCTGGGGGCTGGATGTCAACCGCGAGGGCAGCGGCTACAGCGCCCTGCTGCCGGTATTTGGCGAACAGGGCGGCGCCCCCATAGCCGCGCTGGAGCTGACCATGTCCAGCCTGCAACTGCCGCCGGAAACCGGCGAAACCATCCACATGGCCATGTTCCTGCGCAAAACCGCCCTTGAGCCATTGGTGTGGGCGGAGGTACTGAAAAAACTCAACCGCCTCAGCCACGTTACCCTGGACGACTGGCGCCTGGAGCGCACCAGTTCCAGCCTGGTGCTGGAGTGGTGGAACCAGGGGCAGATGCCGATCAACCGCCCGGCACAGCTACTGCGCAGCCGCACTGGCGACTACTTCCTGCTGTCCTGGTGGCCGCTCACCGGTGTTGCCGGTAATAGCGAGCAACCGCCCCTGGCCGCTGCCCTGTGGAGCGATGTCACCGCCGAATACCAGGCG
>CAMLRI010000362.1 GCA_946482385.1 uncultured Cellvibrio sp. | reverse complement strand
GCGCCGCTGAAGGAAAACCTGGCCGCCGGGGTGCTGATCCGCGCCGGTTGGCCGGAGATTGCCGCTCAGGGCGGCGCGCTGCTCGACCCCATGTGTGGCTCGGGTACTTTTTTAATTGAAGCGGCGCTGATCGCGGCTGATATAGCCCCCGGCCTGGGGCGCGCCAGTTTTGGTTTTGAGCGCTGGCTCAATCACCGCAACGATATCTGGCTGGAGCTGCGCGAAGAGGCGCACCAGCGTAAAAAACTCGGCCTGGCCAAGGTCAACCTGCCGGAAATTCGCGGTTACGATGCGGATGTGCGGGTAGTGCGCGCCGCCGAGGAAAACATCATCAGCGCCGAGCTGGACCACTGGCTGCGGGTGAGCCGCAAAGAGTTGGCGGAATTTAAAAAGCCCACCCATCGCGCCATGGAATTTGGCCTGGTGCTCAGCAACCCGCCCTACGGCGAGCGCCTGGGCGAAGTGGAATCGCTTAAATTACTCTACGCCCACCTGGGCGAGCGGCTGCGCAACGAAGTCCCCGGTTGGCGCGCTGGTGTGTTTACCGGCAACCCGGAGCTGGGCAAGCAAATGGGGCTGCGCGCCGATAAAAAATACAAATTTTTTAACGGCACTATTGCCAGTGAATTGTTGATGTTCAGCATCAACAGCGATGCCTTTGTGCAAAGCCGTGTGGAGCAGGACGACCGCTTTAGCAAAGACGACGAAAAGCGCGCTGCGGCGGAACAAAAAGTGAAAGCGGCCGCGAAAGAAGAGCAGGCCGCGGCGCTTTCCAATGGCGCCCAGATGCTGGCCAACCGCCTGCAAAAAAATCTTAAGCAACTGGAAAAATGGGCGAGTAAAAATCATATCAGCTGCTATCGCCTCTACGATGCCGACATGCCTGAATACGCTGCCGCCATTGATATTTATCGCGGCCAAACCCAACCCAACCGCGCGCCCCAGCTTTACGCCCATGTGCAAGAGTATGCGGCGCCCAAATCGGTGGACGAAGATCGCGCCGCTGCGCGTTTTGCCGAAATTGAGGCGGCTGTGCCCTATGCGCTGGATATTCCCATTGCGCACATCAGCTACAAGCAGCGCCGCCGCAATAAAGGCAGCAGCCAGTACGAAAAGCTCAACGAACGCCCCACTGGCGATTTGTTTAGCGTGCAGGAAGGCCAGGCCAAATTGCACATCAACCTCTGGCAATATTTGGATACCGGCCTGTTCCTCGATCATCGCCCGGTGCGCCTGATGATTGCCGATATGGCTAAAGACAAACGCTTCCTCAACCTGTTTTGCTACACCGCCACCGCCAGCGTACACGCGGCCCTGGGCGGTGCGCGCTACACGGTGAGCGTGGATATGTCCAACACCTATTTGAATTGGGCGCGCAAGAATTTTGCTTTGAATGGTTTGAGTGAATCGCGCAACCGCCTGGAGCAGGCCGACTGTTTGCAATGGCTGGAAAGCAATGACCAGCAGTTCGATCTAATTCTGCTCGATCCGCCCAGTTTCTCCAACTCCAAACGCATGGAAGATGTGTTGGATGTGCAGCGCGACCATGTGGATATGATCAACAACGCCATGCGCGCTTTAAGCGAGCAGGGCACTTTGATTTTCTCCAACAATTTGCGCAGTTTTAAATTGGATGCGGAGGCGCTCGCCGCTTACAGCATTGAGGATATAAGCGCGCGCACCATTGACGAGGATTTCAAACGCAACGGCAAAATCCACCAGTGTTGGTTGATTCGGCATTAAGTTAAAGGGCAGGGGGCAGTCTATGCGTCGCTACTGGCTATACCTGATGGTGATCTGGGCGATGCAGTCGATCCCCTGTAATGCCCAATCTTTTTGTTTTGCCTTTGCCGAAAGTTATTACGAGCAAGTCTATTGCCAGCTGCAAGCCAGGGCGCAAACCAAAGGCTTGCCGCCCTTTCATGAATTTAAAAAAAATAATGAACAGGTGCAGGCGGCGCTGTTAAAACGCCCCGCCGAGCGCAATGCCATTAAATTGCCGCTGCCGAAAAAATCCTTGCCGGCGGTGGCGGCAACCCACAACCCCCAAGAGCTGTTAACGCGACAAATACCAGTTAAACCTCAGTCGACAAAACCGGCGGTGAGAAGTGGTGCCGCTGAGCCAGTTGCCGCGATTGACCGTATATCCACTCTCGGGCTGGATACTGATTGCCAGCTTCACAACAACACCCTGGTGTGCGGCGGTTTGAGTTACCAACTCTTGGGCAACCAGGCCAATAGCCGGTTAAAAGCCGGGGTGTTGGAGGCAGCGAATAAAATGGCACTGCCCGAACACCAGGGCGAACCGCTCAACCACTATTTGAGCAGTGCCTATGGGCAATACATCCGCAAAATGTGCGAGATAGGCCTGTGCGGTGTGACCATGAGCTATGGCAAATTTGCTTACCTGTATCAGGATGTGCAAAACAAAGGCTTAAATTTTTCCCAGCGCTTTGAAACCATGTTTGGTTTTTTGAAAAAGGATAAAGCCAGCCTGGGCGTGAGTGAGGCTTTGCCCGCGACCACAGGGTTGATGCTGGAGCAGTGTGCGCCCCTGGCGGATGACTATGTTGTCTGCCCCTTGGCGGGCCGCAATTTGGTGTTTGTGCGTCGGTAAATCTGTGCAAAGCCGGCGATCGCCCTGTAACAAATGGTGCGGTGTTTTGTCTCAATGCCCAGTCAAATCTGCAGCGGGGTGCCTATGATCATTCAATCCACAACCGATATTCCTTCGTCCGAAATTACCCCGGAACCTATTTACCGCGCCCGCCGCGAATTTATGCGCGGCGCTATCAGCACTATGGCCCTGGGCGTGGGTGCCAGTTTGGCTTCGCCAATTTTGGCGGCGCCGCAGTACAGCCATGCAGGGGAAACAAAAGCGCCTGCCTGGTTAAAGCAACAATTGCTGGCGACTAAAGCCAATAGCCAGACGCTGGATGAAAAATTGACGCCCTATGAACATGTGACCAGCTATAACAATTTTTACGAATTTGGTTACGACAAAAGCGATCCCGCCGACAAAGCGGGGGCACTGACCACCGATCCCTGGTCGGTGGAAATTAGCGGCGAAGTCGCTAGGCCGGGCGTTTACAACCTGGAAGATATTCTGAAAGGTGTGGATTTGGAGGAGCGGGTTTATCGCCTGCGCTGTGTGGAGGCCTGGTCCATGGTGATTCCCTGGATCGGCTTTTCCCTGGCGGATTTATTAAAAAAATATCAGCCAACCAGCAAGGCCAGGTATGTGGCTTTTTATACCCTGGAGCGCCCCAGTGAAATGCCGGAGCAAAAAAGCCGTTTCAGCAGCATTGATTG
>CAMLRI010000361.1 GCA_946482385.1 uncultured Cellvibrio sp. | reverse complement strand
GACTACCGCGAACTGCTGGAAAGCGAAGACTAAGGCGCAAATCTCGCCGATAAAACGCAACTCATAAAAAAACGCGGCCAGGCCGCGTTTTTTTATGGGGTTAAGTATCCAGGCCACTAGTGACTGGCGCGTATCTCCTGTTGAATCGCGCCTACTTCCCGCGGCCAAGGCCCCGCCTCGCGCTGGCTAGCGGGCAAGCCGGCTATGGCCTGGCGCGCCAGCTGGTTGTTGGCATAGCGACCAGTGATAACCACAAACCAATCGCGCCCCTGGCGGCGGCTTTTGAACAACAGCAAATTGCTGCGGTTGGATTGCGCGGCAATATAGTCGCGCGCCGCCTTCTCGGTGCTCACACCCAATAACTGGATGGTATAGCTGCTGGCCGGCCAACCCAAAATCGCCTGCTCCTGGCTGGTCAACCCACCCTGTGGCTGGGGCTTAACCTGGGGCCTGGGCTGAGCCTGTGGCTGTGGCTGTGGCTGTGCAACAGGTTTAGGCTCGGGGGCAGGGTCGCGAGCCTCTGGCGCCGCAACTGCTGCGGGGGATGGCTGGGGCGCTGCTGGTTCGGGCTGGGCGGCGGCCAGGCTGGGGGCAGTAGCTGCGGGCGCTGCCACTGCAGGCGCGGGTGTTACCGGCAACTCCGCCAGGGGTATCTGTTTATCCTCAACCGAGGGGGCGGGAATAGCGGCCGGGGCAGAGGTCGCAGCGGTACCCGGCAGTGTTTGCATTAAAGGCTTTACCGGCGTATCCGTGCGGGTCAAATCCGGGGTGCCGCTTGCCGACGGCGCCACCGGCACAGGCTGGGCCAGCTCGGCCGTCGCCGGCTCGTCATCCATATACAAAAACAGGATGGCCACCAGGGCGATCAATCCCGAGATAGCCACTATATGTGCTACCGGCAAGTTGCGTTTTAATTCAACTGGCACCTTGGGCGCCACCACCGATTCCAGCAAGCGCTCCTGGGCGCAGCTGTGGATGCTGCGCAACTGCCCCTGGGCTTGGCGCCACCAGGGGTTGACCATAGCCTCGGTAAAAATTTCCGGGCCCAGGTAATCGGCCATCTCCATACGAAAATTCAAATAATCGACAGTTTCCGCCAGGGAAAAAGGCTGGAGATAAAAATCGTTGAGCAACAGGCCTTCCTGGGTGCAGCCATCCAACTGGGTCATCAGTGATGGCTCGCCAAACAGGACAAAGTGCAGCGCATTCTGCTGCGGGTGGCGCAGCAGCAAATCCACCAGGGTTTGCAAGCTATCGCGCCCGAGGAAGTGGGCATTATCAATCACCACAACCGCCAGACGCTCATCTTCCAAGGGGTCGGCGCTCATCACATTATCCAGCGCCGCAATTAGCTCCGGCTCGGGGGCGCCTGGCGCACAGGCCAGCTCCAAATCCTCCACTATGCTGGCAAGCAATTCACGCTGGCTTTGCCCGGCCTTCAGCGGCAGGAAGCTGAGGTTGTCGTCTTCCGACAGGGAATCCATAAACGCATGGGCAACACGGGTTTTGCCCACGCCATCGTCGCCCACCACAACCAGCAGGCTATTGCTGAACTGGCACAGGTGCAGCAACCGATCCAATACTTGGCGGCGCCCGGCGCCGGTAAATAGCGGAAAGCTGTAATCATCCGAAAAGGGGTCTTCCGCCAAACCATAGCGTTGACGGTAGTCGGCCAACAACTGCGCCTGATCCCCGTCTGCCGGCTCATCAAACAAACTGGTTTGATACTGCCCCAGGCTTGGCTCCATCGCCCGGGAATCCGCCAGGACCCGTGTATCCGCATGCGCTCTGAGTTCGGTCATAATCGCTGCCCAGTCTCCCGAGGGTTAAGCCTTTGCCCGGCAAGATGCCAGTGTTTGCTGCAGGTGATCGAGATTGATATCGCTGGTAGTAATCGCCTTGCCCATGGCCGCCAACAACACCAGGCGCAGGCGTCCATCCAACACTTTTTTATCCACACCCATCAGGTGCATAAACTCCTCTGAGGTCATATCGGCGGGCGCTTGGGTAGGCAGCTTGGCGCGCTCCAATAAACGTAAAATGCGCGCCAAATCCTGCTCGCTAATAGCGCCGCGGCGCCAGGATAAATCGGCAGCCATAGCCATGCCCGCCCCGACGGCTTCGCCATGCAGCCAGTTGCCGTAACCCTGGGCGGTTTCTATGGCATGGCCAAAGGTATGGCCGAAATTCAAAATTGCACGCAGGCCTCCCTCGCGCTCATCCTGGGCCACAACCGCCGCTTTATTTTCGCAGGAGCGTTTAACGGCATAGGCCAGCGCAGCCATATCGCGCGCCATAAGCGCATCCATATTTTGCTCAAGCCATTCAAAGAAGGGGTAATCGCCAATCAAGCCGTATTTAATGATCTCGGCAATACCAGCGGAAAGCTCCCGCTCGGGCAAGGTGCGCAACAGGTCCATATCCGCCACTACCGCCTGGGGCTGGTAAAAAGCACCAATCATGTTTTTTCCCAGCGGATGATTAACGCCCGTCTTGCCACCCACAGAGGAATCAACCATGGACAAAAGGGTGGTGGGTATTTGGATAAATTCCACACCGCGCTGATAACAGGCCGCCGCAAAACCCGTCATATCACCGACTACCCCGCCACCCAGAGCAATCAAGGTGGTGGTGCGGTTGTGGCGCGCCGCCAACAGGGTATCGAAAATTTGATTCAGCACCTCAAGGGTTTTATGAGCTTCGCCATCGGGAAGAATACAGCTATCCAGCTGATAGCCCGCCAGCGCCTGGGTCAACTGCGCCAAGTACAAAGGGGCGATAGTGTCGTTGCTAACAACACACACCTGGCGCCCTTTAATGTGCGGCCGCAAGAGGTCAAGCTGTGCCAGCAGGCTTTGGCCAATGTAAATAGGGTAAGAGCGATCGCCAAGATCTACGTGCAAAGTTTGCATAATCATGAAAATACCGGCTGGGAACTAGAGCGCAAAACGCTGAACCTGGCAAAGGTGGTTGCGCTAATTACAGGATATATAAACGGCGCCCACTCTAGCACAAACACCAGTCAAGCGCCGCGATGGGGCAGATAAGAAAAGACGTGGATTAACAGACAGGAACTACACTGGCAAACCATTGGCGCGAGCTATGGCAACAATTTCCTGGGCAACAGACTTTGGGGAACGGCGATCTGTATTGACCACAAAATCTGCCGCCGATCGATACAGAGGATCGCGCAAAGCTACCAGATCAATAATTTTTTGCCGCGGGTTATCGACCTGTAATAGCGGGCGCTTTTTGTCCCGCGCTGTGCGCTCAACCAACTGATCAATGGAAGCCGTGAGATAACACACATGGCCC
>CAMLRI010000360.1 GCA_946482385.1 uncultured Cellvibrio sp. | reverse complement strand
CGACTGGCCCTATGTAGAAGGGTTGAGGCTGGATGAAGCGATGCATCCGCTGACGCTTCTGGTTGTGGGCATGTATGGGCGGGTGCTGTCTAATCAAAATGGCGCGCCCTTGCGCTTGGTAGTGCCCTGGAAGTACGGTTTTAAAAGTATCAAGTCGATTGTCAAAATCGAACTCAGCGAAACCCAGCCCAAAACCACCTGGAATATGTTGCAACCGCGCGAGTATGGTTTTTATGCCAACGTAAACCCGCAGGTGGATCACCCGCGCTGGAGCCAGGCCAGCGAGCGGCGTTTGCCCAGTGGTTTGCTCAAGCCCAATATCATCCCCACGCAATTGTTCAACGGTTATGCCGATCAGGTGGCTGATTTGTATAAAGGTATGGACTTGCGCAAATTTTATTGAGGATTAATGAATGCGCGTTGTGTGGCGCCGTGTGGGTATTTTTATAGTGTCATTGGTGCCCCTGGTGTGGGTCGCTTATTTAACGCTTGCCGAGCGTTTGGGAGCCGACCCCGCCAAAGCCTTGGTGGTATTTACCGGCGAGTGGACGCTGTATTTTTTATTTATCACCCTCAGCGTGACACCGCTGCGCCGTTTAATAAATTTCCCCCGGTTTCATTTTCGTTGGCTGCAAACCCATAGGCGTATACTGGGTTTGTTTACCCTGTTTTATGCACTGCTGCATGTGTCGGCCTTTTGGCTGTTTATTTTGGGATTGGATGCCTCGCGCTTTGTGCGGGAGTTGGTGGAGCGGCCCTATATTTTGGTGACTATTCCGGCGGTGATCTTGTTGATTGCTTTGGGGGTTACTTCCACCCAGGCGATGATGCGCCGCCTGGGCAAGCGTTGGCAGCAATTGCATAAGGGTATTTATCTGGTGGTGGTGCTGGCCTGGGTGCATGTGTTTATGCAGGTGCGCTCCAGTTATTTCCTGGCCGCTGTGTATGGGGCGATAGTGCTATTGCTGTTGGGGATTAGGCTGTATTGGTTTTGGCAGAAACGGCAAAGGTTGAACACCTGAAATAAAAAATGGCGCCCTGAGGCGCCATTTTTGATCGAGCTACAAATCGGCCTGTATTAAGCGCGTGATTTGTATTCGCCAGTGCGGGTGTCGATGATGATCTTTTGACCGATTTCAACAAACGCAGCCACTTGCAGTTCAGTGCCGTTGGCCAGTTTTGCAGTCTTCATCACTTTACCGGAAGTATCGCCACGCACAGCGGGTTCGGTGTAGGTGACTTCGCGGACGATGGAGTTGGGCGGAGTTACGGAGATCACTTTGCCTTCGTAGAAAACCGCATCGCACACATCTTCCATACCGTCCTGGATCCAAGGCAGCAGGTCACCCAGCTCTTCGCCGGTTACTTCGTATTGGTTGAACTCTGGGTCCATGAATACGTACATAGGATCAGCGTAGTAGGAGTAGGTTACTTCTTTGCGATCCAGTTGGATGTCTTCGAACTTGTCGTCGGCTTTGTACACGGTTTCGGTGTTGATGCCGTTGAGCAGGTTTTTCAGTTTCATTTTTACAACAGCGGAGTTGCGGCCAGATTTGTTGTATTCGGCTTTCTGAACAACCCAGGGTGAGCCGTCGATCATTACTACGTTACCGGCGCGGCATTCTTGTGCAGTTTTCATGGTATTTCCCACATATTTAGGGTGCTTATAAGGGCACCGAGGTTTTACGAATAACCGGAGGAGCCATGCCCGACGCAGTGCGCCCCGCTGTGCAGCTGTGCTGCCCCTGGCTCCGGGGATAAAAATAGGCGCGCTACTATACAGCCCTTTAGGGTGATTCTGTAGTGTTTTTTGCCCTGGCCAGGGCGAGCAGCTGGCTGGCCAGGTCGGCCTGTTGGGCCAGCTGTTGGCACCAATACTGGCTGTGCGCCTGCCACTGTGACCAGTGCGCCATGCAGCTTTGCCAGTGGCTGGCCACTTGGCTTTGATCCTGTGGCGGGTTCCAGCCATGCCAGAGTGCGCTGAGGCCGGCGGCCAGGGCGCCGGGCATCCCCTGGGTGTAGCGCTGGAGAAAAGCATCCAGTTTTACCAGGTGTGCCTCTTCTTCCTGGGGGTAGATGTGCCAGATAAAGGGCTTGCCCGCCCATTGCGCCCGCACAAAGGAGTCCTCGCCTCGTACAAAATTCAGGTCGCAGCTCCACAGCAGTCGGTCGTAATCGGCCTGGCTGACAAAGGGGATCAGCTCCAGGCGCAAATTGCCCAGCTGTAGCGGCTGGCCGGAGTTAAGGCTTTGGCCGGTGGCGGCGCTGATACTGGTGAGGATTTTGCCGTTGGGCACCAGGCAGTGAATGGGGCAGGGTGCTTGGCGCCAATGGTCAATTAATAGGGCAATGCCGGGGTTTTCGTAGGCAAACAGGGATAGGCGCAGGGCGCCATCGTAAGGTTTTACCCCCAATCCGGCCAGCCATGGTTCAGCCTGGTGTTGATCGCGCTCTGCCAGCAGGCCTTGCTCGCGCAACAGGCCGCCGGTGCGGGGACTAAAGCCGGGAAAGAAAAAGGTTTTGCGCAACCCGGTGGCAGGGTGGACGGAATCCAGGCCGTGGCAGTCCTCGATCCAGTCCTCCGCGCTCAGGTATTCCAGGTTAAACCACAGGGGCGCTTGCCCGGCTCCCTTGGCGGCGGCCATGGCGGCGAGGTAAGCCTGGGGGATATCGCAGGCAAAGGCTTCAATCACACGCTGGGCGGGGGTTATGTCGCCGGGGAAATCGGCACCCCATTGGCGGATTTCAACACCTTCCACCAGTGCCTGGTCGCCAATCTGTGCCTGGGGCCAAAGGCGCTGCAGGGATTCCAGATCGTCCAGCCACAACCGCACCTGTTGGCCATGGTCGCCGGCCAGCTGGCGCGCCAGGCGCCAACAAACACCTATATCGCCGTAGTTGTCGATGACTTTGCAGAAAATATCCCAGCGGTGTTGATGTGTGTGCATGGGTAGCTGAATGCTTAAGGAAAGGGGCGCGCAGTGTAGCAGTTTGCCCGGTGGCTGTTGGCGGCTTGGCCGGGCTGGCATAATGCGGCGCAATTTTACACTGACCCAGGTAGACCCCATGGTTTCGCTAAAAGATCAATTACTCAAGGCCGGTTTGGTCGACGCCAAAAAAGCCAAGCAAGTCGACAAGGAAAAACGCAAAGAGGCCAAGGTGGCGCGCCGCTCCAACGAGGAAGTGGTCGACGAGATTAAGCAATCCGCCGAACAGGCGCGCCAGGAAAAAGCCGAGCGCGACCGCGAGCTTAACCGCCAGCGCGATATGGAGCTGCAGCAAAAAGCCATAGCCGCGCAAATCAAGCAACTGATTGAAAAC
>CAMLRI010000359.1 GCA_946482385.1 uncultured Cellvibrio sp. | reverse complement strand
TCGGTAATACTCACCTTGTGCCCCGCTTGGCGCAGCTCCTCCACAATGTAATCGGGCATAGCCAGTTCTTTGGGGGATACCAGGGTGAGGCTGATATTGCTAAACAGGCGCAGCAACTTGCACAGCGAATGCACAGTGCGGCCGTGCTTGAGGTCGCCGATCATGGCGATACGCAGGCCGTCGATGCCGCGCCCCTTGGAGCGCAGCTCCTTGCGGATGGTGTAAAGGTCGAGCAGCGCCTGGGTGGGGTGCTCGTTGGGGCCATCGCCGCCGTTGATTACCGGCACCCGGCTGCCTTCGGCAAATTCGGCCACCGACCCCGCCGCCGGGTGGCGCATGCAAATCACATCGCTATAGCCGGATAGCACCCGCGCTGTATCAAACAGCGACTCCCCCTTGGTTAACGACGAGCTTTCAAAGCCGGTGGTTTCACGCACATTGCCGCCCAGCAGGTTGAAAGCCGCACCAAAACTCACCCGGGTGCGGGTGCTTGGCTCGAAGAACATATTGCCGAGGATTGCGCCCTCCAATACCCGCGTCACCTTGCGGCGCAGGGCATAGGGTTCCATGGCATCGGCCACATCAAAAATGCGGTTGATGTCGTCGCGCTGGAATTGCTGGATGGACAGGATATGGGCGCCGGTGAAATTCACAGTGAGTCCTTAGCGGTTAACCGCTATAGCAATGGAGGGAGAAAAAAGCGGGCGCTATTTTAGGGCTAGCCAGCCGGATTCACCAAGCCTAAAAAACCCAGGGAACCACTGAAAAAGTTGGCCAGGCCGGTAATTTTTCAGGCGCTTAGTGCACCAGGGGCTGGTGCATCAGAGGTTCAGTGTACCGGGTGCAAGGGCAGCCTGGCGGTATCGGCCCGCGCCGCATGCCTGGGCAGGGAGCAGCGCAACTTGGCCAGGGCCTGCTGGGCCGTGGCGCGGTAGGTGGTGAGCTTGCCCCCCATGATCGACAGCACCCGGGGTTTGCAGGGGTTATCCAGGGCGAACATCACCTCGCGCGGGCGGGCAAAGGCCTGCTGCTCGCTTTGCGGCAGCACCCGCAGGCCAGCAAAGGATTCCACCTGTTGCGGATCAATGGCCAAGCGGGGGAAATAATGGCTGAGGGTAGCCAGCAAATACTCGCGCTCCTCGGTGGTGCAATGGGATTTTTCCGGCGCTTCGCGGTGGACTTTTTCGGTGGTGCCCACCAGCAGCTTGCCCTCCCAGGGCAACACGAACACAGCGCGCCTGTCGCTGGGAGCCTCCAGGTAAAAATACTGGTCGAGCAGCGGCGGCAGCAGCAGATGGCTGCCCTGCACCAGCTCCACCGCCGGGCTTTGCATGGGCGGTTCTATACCCGCCAGCACCTGCGCCACCCAGGGCCCGGCGCAGTTGATCAACACCCGGCAGCTCACCGATTCCTGGCCGCTGGCGGTTTCGTAATCCACCCGGCAGCACTGGCCATTGCGCTGGGCACCGACAAAGCGCGCCGGCAATTGCACCTGGGCACCCAGTTCCACCGCCGATTGCAGCACCGCGCGGGTAAGCGCGGCATCGTCGGTTTGCGCTTCGTAGTAGCGGAATACCGCGCGCAGCCCCTCCTGGCGCAATCCTGCCAGTTGGCTCCAATCGCGGCGTGGCAACTGCTGGAAGCGGGCGTGGCGATCAAACCCGGAAAGGGCGGCATAAAGGCTTAAACCGGCGCGGATAGTCAGGGGGGAGCGGCTGGAATTTTCGTAGATGGGAATATGCAAGGGGCGCAATTTGACCAGATCGGGCGCCAACTTGAGCAGGAGAGCTCGCTCCCGCAGGCTTTCGCGCACCAGGCCGAACTGGCCGCTTTCCAGGTAGCGCAGGCCACCGTGGATCAGCTTGGAGGATTTGCTGGAGGTGCCTGCCGCCGGTGCGGTTTGCTCCAACACCAGTACTGAATAGCCTGCGGCAGCAGCGGCCTGGGCCACCCCAGCGCCCTGGATACCAGCACCTATCACCACCACATCATATTTCATGCACACAGGTCACCCGGTTTTCGCGTTGTCTTGCCAGTTTTACGTTAGTCACGCCAGTTTTACGCTAGTCACACCAGTTTTACGTTAATCACGCAAGTGTAGTTGATAAAAAAACCGACAGCTGATTAAGGGCATTTGGGTGCCAGATATTAGCTGCCAGATAAACGGCGCTGCATCACCGCCACAAACATGCTGTCGGCATCCTCTTGCGGGGCACCCAGCATCTGCGCCCGCTGTAATACAAACTCGGGATGCAGGTGTAAAAACTGGGCGACCTGGGCCTCGTTTTCCAGGCGCTGCCAGCTGCAAGTGGCATAAACCAGCTGGCCACCACAGCGCACCGATTGCGCCGCCAAGGCCAGCAAGCGCTGCTGTATCTGGATAAGTTCCGCCGTATCCCCCTGGCTCAGGCGCCAGCGGGCATCGGGGTTGCGCCGCCAGGTGCCGGCGGAGCTGCAGGGGGCATCCACCAGCACCCAGTCAAAGCCCTGCTGTTGCGCCACCTCGCGCGGCAGGCGCAGGGGTGCATCCCCCGCCCAGGTAAAGGTGCGGATATTAAACAGGCCGGCGCGCTTGGCACGGCGTTTTACTTCATCCAACTTGTAGTCGTAGAGATCGGTGGCAACCACCACCCCTTTGTTGTTCATGGGCTGGGCGATGGCCAGGGTTTTACCACCGGCACCGGCGCAGGCATCCCACACTTTTTGCCCGGGGCGGGCGGCCACGGCGGCGGCGATTTGCTGGCTGGCCAGATCCTGGATTTCCACCAGCCCCTGTTGATAGGCCTGGGTCGATGCCAGCCCCCTGCCCCCCTGGGCAAACACCTGCCCCTGGGCATTGCATTGGGCGTTCACACCCTGGCTGAGCAATAGCGCCACCAAGCCCGCCGGGGTTTGCCCCTGCTGGGGGCGCAACCACAAGGGCGGCGCACTGGCTTGCAGCTGCACAAACTGCGTCAGCTGGGCTTGGCTCCAACCGCTGGTGGCAGCGCGCTCCTGCAGGGGCTCCAGCCACTGGGGCCGCAACCCCTGCCACAGCAAACCCAGGGGGCTGAGTATGGGTGCTGCCTGGGCAGCAGCGGCGAATTCGCTAAAAAAAGTGCGGCGCTGGTTTTTATCGTCCAGGCGCAGGGGTTTTTCATCCATTCCCAAACGCAGCGCCAACCAATGGCAAAACACCGCTGTGGGCAAACGGGTGGATTGCGCTGGCGACCACTGCTGATCCCAATGATTCCAATCCAATTCCTCCGCCGGCTCTTGATGGACAAGCTGCTGTTGATAAGCCGCTTCCAGGGCCGCCGCCAGCTGCAAATACACCATGGCCTC
>CAMLRI010000358.1 GCA_946482385.1 uncultured Cellvibrio sp. | reverse complement strand
CATCCATGGGGGCTCGACGCCCGCATCCCGCGGGCGACGGTCTCACAAACCTCTACCCAACACCTCTGGCAAGTTGGTCGCAGCATCAATGAAAGAAAAGTCAGGATAAAGTGTAAAACCCGGTTTATCCAATTCAGCCCCAGGTTGATCTATGGTCTAATTTACACCCCCGTAGTTAACCCGGTAAAAAATGATGTACGACCATTACGATGCCCTGATTTTTGACATGGACGGCACCCTGGTAGATAGCGGCCAGCTGCACGAACACGCCTGGACTGCCACCCTGGAAAAATACGCCATACCCATCGACCGCCCGCTCATGCGCTCGCTGGCCGGTGTACCTACCAAGGGCACCATTGAAATCCTGCTGGAAAAATTCGCGTTAAGCGTGGATGCCAGCCTGGATGAAATGAACGATTTTAAAGAGCAGTGGGTGCACCAGAATATGCACCGCTTTGTAAAAGCCACCAGCCTGGCGGAAATAGCGCGCCACTACCACGGCAAAAAGCCCATGGCAGTAGGCACAGGTGCCTACACCCAGGAAGCGCAAACCATTTTAAAACTCTGCGGCCTGGATCAACTGCTGCAGCATGTGGTGGGGGCCGATCAAGTGGCCAACCCCAAACCCGCGCCAGATACCTTTTTGCGCTGTGCCCACTTGCTGGGGGCAGCACCGGAAAAATGTGTGGTGTTCGAAGATTCCAAACTGGGGCTGCAAGCTGCCGCCAGTGCCGGCATGGCCGGTGTGGATGTACTGGAAGTGCACCAAGTAGTTAACGATTATTTTTTATAAATCGCGCACTATAAACCTTGAAGGAAGCGGTCATTGTATGGCCGCTTTTTTTAACCCCTAAAACCGAGGTCAAAATAATAATGCTGATGAAAACACAAAAATTATCCGTTACCGAAAAGGTAGGCTTTGGTGCCGGGGATATGGCGGTCAACGTGATGATCGCCGCTATGTTCTACTTCATGCAGTATTTTTATACGGATATCTTCGGGCTGCAGCCTGTGCACGTAGGCACCTTGTTTTTAGCGGCGCGTTTTATCGATGCGCTCAGCGACCCCCTGATGGGATTGATCACCGACAAATACAAAACCCGCTTTGGCCGCTTCCGACCCTATTTTTTATACCTCGCCATTCCCTATGGCTTTTCGGTTTTCCTGTTATTCACCACCCCCGACTTTAGCTACAACGCCAAGCTGGTGTGGGCCTATGTAACTTATTTGTTTGCCACCTTAATGTTTACCGGTGTGGCCATTCCCTACATTTCCTACATAGGTGTGCTCACCTCCGACCCGCAGGAGCGGCTCTCGGCCAATGGCTATCGCATGTTTTTTGCCAAAATTGCCAACGTGGTCATAGTCGCATCAGTGCCTGATTTGGCCGCCTACTGGGGCGCAGGCGATTCTGCCCGGGGCTATCAGTTGGCCATGGGTTTTATGTCGCTGGTAGGTGTAGGTCTATTGCTGTTTTGTTTCTTTACCACCCGGGAGCGGGTGGAGCACCAGGTGGATAAACAACCGCTGCGCGAACAATTGGCGCTGCTGTTAAAAAACGACCAGTGGTTAATTTTGTGTGCGGTTTGTGTGCTGGGCACCCTGGGTTATGCCCTGCGCGGCGGCGTGGCTTTTTACTACACCATTTACTACCTGGGCGGCACCGAATCCATGGCCGCCAAATTTACCAGCGCCGGTATTGCAGCCTCTATTGTCTCTATGGTGGTTTCCACCTGGGTGACCAAGCGTTATTGCAAAGTGCAATTGTTCCGCTGGTCGCAAATTGCTGTGGGCGTTATCAGCCTGGTGATGTTTTTTGCGGTAGAGCCGGGCGATATGCTAATGGCCTTTGTGCTCTATATTTTGTTGTCCTTCGTGGTGGATTTGCACGCGCCCATCTTCTGGTCGGCCATTGCCGAAGCCGTGGACTATGGCCATGTTAAAAACGACAAGCGGGTATCGGGTTTGGCATTTGGCGGTATTTCTTTCTGTCAAAAAGCCGGTGCGGGTTTGGCGGGATTCCTCACAGGTTTACTGCTCACCTTTTTTGGTTACGAGGCCGGCAAAGAACAAACCGAGTTTGCCCTCACGGGTATTGCTCTAATGCTCACTATTATTCCCGGCGCCTTCCATGCGCTGCTCGGTTTTGTGATGTTTAAATATCGTATTACCGATAATTTTTATCGCCAGATGATTGATCAGCAGCGGGTTGATCATTAATACCTATCAACTTGGCAGATGAAACCATTTGAAAGTGAAATAAAAGCAGTTTGGAGAGAACATTGTGAGTGAATTGTTAAAACCCTTAATCCCCCAGCGTGCCGACCCTTGCATTTACAAACACAGCGACGGCTACTACTACTTCACCGCCTCTGTGCCATTGTACGACCGCATTGAACTGCGCCGCGCCAAAACCATCGAAGGCCTGGCCACTGCCGAGACTGTGACCGCCTGGCAAAAACCGGCCACTGGCCCTTACAGCGAACTGGTGTGGGCGCCGGAAATTCACTTCAATAAAAACCCGCAAACCGGCGACTACGCCTGGTATGTGTATTTTGCCGCTGCACCCAGCCGCGAGATTAAATTCAACCTGTTCCAGCACCGCATGTATTGCATCCGCAACACCAGCGCTAACCCGCTGGAAGGCAGCTGGGAATTTATGGGGCAAATCGACAGCGGTATAGACACCTTCTGCCTGGATGCCACCACCTTTGAACATAAAGGCGTGCTCTATTATGTGTGGGCGCAAAAAGACAACGCCATCCAGGGCAACTCCAATATTTATATCGCCCCCATGAAAACCCCCTGGGAAATTGCGGGCGAGCCGGTCATGCTCAGCAAGCCGGAATTCGAATGGGAAATTCGCGGCTTCTGGGTCAATGAAGGCCCCAGCATTGTGAAGCGCAACGGCAAAATCTTTTTAAGCTATTCCGCCAGCGCCACCGACGAAAACTATGCCATGGGTTTATTGTGGGCCGACGAAAACGCCGACCTGCTCAACCCATCGAGCTGGAGCAAAGCCAAAGAGCCAGTGCTCTGCTCCGACATCCCCAACAAAATTTTCGGCCCAGGCCACAACAGTTTCACCTATGGTGAAGATGGCGACACAGTGATGCTGGTATACCACGCTCGCACCTACACCGAAATCGAAGGCGACCCACTGTGGAACCCGGACCGCCACACCTTCGTCAAACCCCTGCGCTGGGATGCCCAAGGTATGCCCCTATTCGGCAAACCCTCGATGATCGACTAACCACTTATTAAGTTGATTTTTTGTCCCGTCCTAAAATAAGTTGACGGTTTTTGTTTAAGCCAGCTCCCACAAAG
>CAMLRI010000357.1 GCA_946482385.1 uncultured Cellvibrio sp. | reverse complement strand
TTAGCCGGGTGCAGCACGAAGCGGAAGATATAGTGCAGGATGCCTTCCACAATTTGCTGCGTATGGATGGCGTAGAGCATTTGGAAAACCCCAAAGCCTACCTCTACCAAACGGCCGCCAACCTGGCACTCAACCGCATTCGCAAAAGCCGCTATCAACAAGCCTATAGCGAGCAGCAACTGGCGGAAGACGTGCAGGAGCACCACGACCTCAGTCCCGAGCGGCAATTGTTGGCGCGTCGCGATCTAAAGCGCATCGAGCAAGCCCTGGTGGATTTCCCCGAAAAATACACCCGCACTTTTTTGCTCAGCCGGGTGCAGGATAAGTCCTACAAGGAAATCAGCGAGCAACTCAACATTGCTGAAAGCACAGTGGAAAAGCACATCATCAAAACCCTTAAATATTTGCGCGAGCATTTATCCGGGGAGGAATCACTATGAGCCGCAACCATACCGCTAGCAACTATGCGCCTATAGAAGCCGAAGCCATTGAGTGGTTGGTGCGACTCAATCGCCGCGATATCAGCGCCGAACAGGAGCAGGCATTTTTCCAGTGGTTGAATGCATCGCCCCTGCACCAGGCGGCCTACATCAAAGCCGAAGACCTGTGGCAGCGCGGCGAAGTGCTGGCCAAGGCCAAAACCCTGGCGCCGCCAAAACCGCTACAGCCAGCGGCGGGTTTTGCCTGGGGCGGTTGGGGTTGGGCGGCTGCCGTCAGCTGTGTGTTTTTGTTGGGCTTGTGGTTTATGCAGCCGGGAAAAGTTGAAACCCAACACTACGCCAGCAAGCTAGGCGAGCAGCAAAGGGTTGAACTGGCCGATGGCTCCCACCTATTGCTTAACAGTAATTCCGCAGTAGTCGTTAGTTTGGAAAAAAACGAGCGGCGTGTGGAGTTACAGCGCGGCCAGGTATTTTTTGAAGTGGCTTCCAACCCCCGGCGGCCTTTCACCGTACACACTGCCCAGGGGCAGGTGCGGGTAGTGGGCACCCGCTTTGCGGTGCGCCAATTGGATGGTGATGCCCAGGTGACGGTATTGGAAGGCAAGGTAGCCTTGGGGCAGGGCAGTGGCGATGAATTTTCCGCGCAGCAATTATTGCAAGCAAACCAGCAGCTCAGCTTAAAACAGGCGCAAGCCGGTGAGGCACCAACAGTGGTGGAAGCCGATAACCTCTTGGCTTGGCGCGAGCAGCAATTAATCTTCAATGCCCGCCCCTTGGGCGAAGTAGTGCGCGAACTGGAACATTACTATGGTGTGCAAATTCACATAGCCACACCGGAATTAGCCGCGCGCGAAATCACCGCCGTACTGCAATTAACCGATCAACACACCACCCGCGCCCAACTCGCCGCCGCCCTGGGGCTACACTGGGAACCGGGTGACACACCGCAGCAGTGGCGGTTGCGGGAGTAACCAGCTGCGCACCCACAATACCGCTACACACTCAAATACCTCTGTACCAAATCATCGTTTAAACCGGCCATTGGGCCGGTGGCCACCACACTGCCTTTTTCCATAATAAAAAAATCGTCTGCGACGCGGCGGGCGAAAGGCAGTTTTTGTTCAACCAATAACACAGTTAAACCCAGCTCGCGGTTGAGCTTGCGGATCACTTCGCCTATATCGCGCACGACATTGGGTTGTATGCCTTCGGTGGGTTCATCGAGAATTAAGAGTTTTGGGTCTAACACCAGGGCGCGGCCTATGGCGAGTTGCTGCTGCTGGCCACCGGAAAGGTCGCCGCCGCGTCTGTGTTTCATTTCCTTTAATACGGGGAATAACTCGTAAATCAAACCGGGAATAAAACGTGATTTATCTTTGCGGGCGCCCAGGGAAATGCGCAGGTTTTCCTCCACGGTGAGCAGGGGGAAAATTTCCCGCCCCTGGGGCACATAGCCAATACCGTTGCGCGCGCGGTTTTCGGTGGAAAGTTTATTAATGTCGTAACCATTGAGGGTGATGGCGCCATCTTTAATGGGTAGTAAACCGGTGATGCATTTCAGCAGGGTGGTTTTGCCTACGCCGTTGCGGCCGATCAAACAGCCGCAGGTGCCCTGTTTGAGCTGGAGCGATAAATCCCACAGGATATGGCTTTGGCCGTAGTATTGGTTGATGTGTTTTATTTCCAGCATGGCTTACTCACCTAAATAAACTTCGATGACTTTGGGGTCGTTTTGCACCTGGTCCATGGTGCCTTCAGTCAGCACCGAGCCCTGGTGCAGCACAGTCACCTTGCGCGCAATAGAGCGCACAAATTTCATATCGTGTTCCACCACAATCACCGAATGCTTGCCGGCGAGTGATACCAGCAGCTCGGCGGTTTTTTCCGTTTCCTCGCCCGTCATACCGGCAACGGGTTCATCCACCAGCAGCACGCGGGGGCTTTGCATTAGCAGCATGCCAATTTCCAACCATTGTTTTTGCCCATGGGAAAGGGCGCCGGCGTTGTTGTGGCGCAAATCGGCCAGGCCAATTTGTACCAGCACTTCGTCGATGCGGTATTTTTGCGCGCTGTTTAAATGTTGGGTGAGTGTCCACCACACACGCTTGTCGGCAGCGGTGGCCAGCTCCAGGTTTTCGTAAACACTCAGGGCTTCAAATATGGTGGGTTTTTGGAATTTGCGGCCAATGCCGCCGCGGGCGATTTGATGCTCGGAGAGTTCCAGCAAATTAATTTGTTGGCCAAAGTAAACACTGCCGGCGTCGGGTTTGGTTTTGCCGGTAATCACATCCATCATGGTGGTTTTGCCGGCGCCATTGGGGCCGATAATACAGCGCAGTTCCCCTTCATCTATGTAGAGGTTTAAATTGTTGAGCGCGCGAAAACCATCGAAACTAACGGTAACGCCTTCTACATACAGGATGGTGCCGTGGCTGGTATCCAGCGGTGCGCCAAAATTGGGATCGGGTGCGCCCAGGGTGCGGCGCGCTTGGGAAAAAATATTCATCAGGCGGATTCCTTGGGGGCAGCTGCAGGGGGTGTGGCGATTTCATCAACCTCTGCGGCGGGGGCAGCGGTTTTTTTACGGCGATTAAATAAACCCACCAAACCTTTAGGTAGCAGTAAAGTGACTATGACAAACAGCGCACCCAGGGCAAATAACCAGGTTTCCGGCGAGTAGGAGGTGAACAGGGTTTTGCCATAGTTGACCGAGAAGGCACCGACTATGGCGCCGTAGAGGGTGCCGCGCCCGCCAGTGGCAACCCAGACTACCAATTCAATGGAGTTGAGCGGCGAAAATTCACCCGGGTTGATAATGCCCACTTGCGGCACATAGAGCGCGCCTGCAATACCGGCCAGCACCGCCGAGAAAACAAATAACCACAACTTGTAGGA
>CAMLRI010000356.1 GCA_946482385.1 uncultured Cellvibrio sp. | reverse complement strand
AGACGGGTGCGCCTTTCGATTTGCCAACCGCGCTTTTGGTAGTAGTCGGTGTAGTCAGTGGCCGAGAGCCAGAGTTCCTGTAAACCCAGGTCGCGACTGTAGCTCTTGGCGGCGTTGATAAGTTGGTTACCTATGCCCTGCTGGCGATAGGCATCCACCACATAGAGGTTGCTGAGCCATACCGGGCTGTTGCTGGCGACCTTGGGCATGCGCTCGCTGCTGCGGTAGGTGTAGTCCACCAGGCTGACGCAGCCCAGCAACTGGCTGCCGCACAAGGCAATCAGGGTTTGGGGGATTGGCCCACCGCGCACATGCAGCACCAGCCGCTGCTGGCGCAGGGCGAGGGTTGATTTGAGCCCCTGGCGCTCGCATTCCTGGTGGTGCCACTGAGCCACCTGGGCAAAGTATTGCGGGCATGCTTGTAGCGGGCAGATGTCGAGTTTGAGTGGTTTGTTTAAGCGATGGGCTTTCACAGTAATGGGGTCAGGCCGTGAGGGTAAATAGGAGGGTAGACAGGAGCTCAGACTAGTGCGGGCAGCCTTAACTATAGCTGTCGGTTAAGTGCATAACTGTCGAATAGGTGCGTAGCTGTCGGATAAGTACGTGAGGCTGAAGCCAGAGACAAAAAACTCCCGGCCTGCGGGAGTTTTTGTCGACCAGGCACTGTGCTTTTAGGTGGCTTTGGTATCGCCAAACCATTTCACATCTTCGCCGTGAGCTTGCTTGTCTGCATGGTAGCTGGAACGCACCAGGGGGCCGCAGGCGGCGTGTTTAAAGCCCATTTCTTCGGCGAGGCGGGTGTATTCGGCAAACTCGTCGGGGTGTACATAGCGCTCCACGGGTAAATGGTCCTTGGAGGGTTGCAGGTACTGGCCGATGGTGAGCATGTCGATATCGTGCTCGCGCATGTGGCGCATGGTTTCAATAATTTCTTCTTTGGTTTCACCCAGGCCAACCATCAGGCCGGACTTGGTGAGCACATCGGGGCGGCGCGCTTTGTATTGCTTGAGCAGCTCCAGCGACCACTCGTAGTTGGCGCCGGGGCGCGCCTGGCGGTAGAGGCGTTTGATGGTTTCCATGTTGTGGTTGAACACGTCGGGCGCTTCTTTTTCCAGGATATCCAGGGCGATGTCCATACGGCCACGGAAATCCGGCACCAGCACTTCCACTTGCAGCTTGGGGCTGAGGGCGCGGGCTTCGCGGATACAGTCGGCAAAATGCTGGGCGCCGCCATCGCGCAGGTCGTCGCGGTCCACCGAGGTGATCACCACATATTTCAAACGCATTTCAGCGATGGCTTCCGCCAGCTTGCGCGGCTCCTGTTCATCCAGGGGGTTGGGCTTGCCGTGGCCCACATCGCAGAAGGGGCAGCGACGTGTGCAGATATCGCCCATGATCATAAAAGTGGCGGTGCCGCCGCTGAAGCATTCGCCCAGGTTGGGGCAATTGGCTTCTTCGCACACCGAGGAGAGTTTGTTTTTGCGCAGGATGGATTTGATGCGCTCTACTTCCGGCGAGGCGGGGATACGCACGCGAATCCAGTCTGGCTTGCGCGGGATTTCGTCGCGGTCGCTGGCGATAACTTTCACCGGAATACGCTCAACCTTGTCGGCATCGCGCAGCTTTTCGCCCTGTTTGTAGCGCTCGGTGCGCTTAACGGGTTGCAGTTCGGGGACAAAGGTGGAGACAGGAGGTAGATCAGACATAAAAAACTCTTTGTATCGGCAATTTTGCTGCCACTAGCCCGTTGGCCCTTGGGGGATGTGGGTGTGAGACACGCCGTGAACCCATCCCTGGGGACTTGTCGTCGACCTCCTGTCTCCGACAGTCTCACACCCACATCCCCCAACGCCCAACTACCGGATAAATCATGAACGTAAATTTAACTGGCGCGCATTGTACAGGTTTCGTAGCCTAATTTCCGCGCGAATTCCTCGACCAATTGCCCTTGTACCTGCGCCAGTGTGGGCGGGCTGGTGAGAAGATCGCGCATTTGGGTCATGGCCAACCCCTGATAGCCACAGGGGTTGATGCGCAGGAAAGGCGCCAAATCCATATCCACATTCAGCGCCAAACCGTGGAAGCTGCAGCCGCGTCTTACCCGCAAGCCCAGGGAGGCGATTTTATTGCCCGCCACATAAACTCCGGGGGCGTCCGGCTTGGGGTAAGCCTCAATATCATAAACTGCCAGGGTCGCAACTATCGTTTGTTCAATGGCCGTTACCAAATCGCGCACGCCCATTTTCAGGCGACGCAAATCCAGCAATGGGTAAGCCACCAACTGGCCCGGGCCATGGTAGGTCACCTGCCCGCCCCTGTCGGTTTGTACCACCGGGATATCGCCGGGGAACAGCAGGTGCTCCTCTTTACCCGCCTGCCCCTGGGTAAACACCGGTGGGTGCTCCACCAGCCACAACTGATCGGGGGTTTCCGGGGTGCGCTGGTTGGTGAAGTCGGTCATCGCCTGCCAAGTTTGCGCATAGGGCTGAAGCCCCAGATTGATCACTTCTAAGGGCGGCAACAGCGCCATCTACATCACCATTTTGACGAGTTTGCTAATACGCAGAGCCTCATGGATCGACCGCAGCTGCGGCTCGCCGGTGGCGGTAATCCACACAGTTAAGGACTGGAAACGGCCTTTGGAACTCTCATTGATGGTAATGCGGGCTTGGTCAAACCCGGGGGCATGCTGCTCCATCACCTCAATCACCAGGCTATGCAGCTCCTGGCCGGCATCGCCCAGCACCTTGATGGGGTAATTCTCGCAAGGGAATTCAATTTTGGGGGGTTGTTGTTCGGCCATAGCTTGCTCTCCAACGGGGGCGGGCATTATAGCGGGGCAGACAAAGACACGGGATAGCAAGATGCCGTAAAGGTAACTATGATCACCCACTTAAGTTCAATAACACTACAAGGATTACCTATGAAATACCTACTCAGCCTGTTACTTATCGCCATGTGTATCAACACCGCCTGCGCCAAACCCTACGCGGTCGGCGACACCCCCCATGACCTGCTGGGTAAAGCGAACGGCAAGGCGATAAAAATTTCAGATTATCGCGGCAAGGTGGTGATAGTGTCTTTTTGGGCCACCTGGTGTGGCCCCTGTATGAAAGAACTGCCAGTGCTCAGTGGCATACAAAAATCTGCCACACCGGAGCAACTGCAAGTGATCGCCGTTAACTACAAAGAAAGCCGCCAGCAATTCCGCCGCATCGTCAAAGCCCTGGACGGCACCCAAATGCAGCTGGTATCCGACGCCAAAGGCAAAACCGGTAATAAATTTGGCGTAGAGGGCATACCCCACATGGTCATTATCGGTCGCGACGGCAAGGT
>CAMLRI010000355.1 GCA_946482385.1 uncultured Cellvibrio sp. | reverse complement strand
AGTATCGAGCGCCAGCAGTTAAGCCACCCGCGCGCCCTGCTCCCCGCCAGTGTTGACCCCGAGGAGTTTTCCCGCCAGCTGACCCGCGCCTTTGTCGGCAGCGAGTTTGTCGCCAAAACCTGTGCCCAGCACCCGGATTACCTGTTGGATCAAATCGCCAGCGGCGAGCTGTTTGCCCCCTGGGGCGAGGATGCCCTGGCCGGTATGCGCGCCGAGGCGGAGGCCTGCAGCGGCGATGCCCAGTTGGATAGCTGGCTGCGCCGCCGCCGCCAGCAGGCCATGGTGCGGTTGATTTGGCGCGATATGAACCGCTTGTCCTCCATGCAAAAAATTACTGCCGAGCTGTCGCGCTTTGCCGGGCAGGCCATCAGCCTGGCGGCGGATTACCACTACCGCGCCCTGGTGCAGTTGTACGGCACCCCGCGCGGGCGCGAATCTGGCCAGGCCCAGCCGTTTTTGGTGCTGGGCATGGGCAAGCTGGGGGCGGGGGAGCTGAATGTCTCCTCGGATATAGACCTGATCTTTACCTTCCCCGAGGGCGGCGAGACAGATCACCCCAGCCGCGCGGTGAGCAACCAGGAGTTCTTTATCAAGCTGGGCCAGAGGTTGATCAAGAGTATCGACACAGTAACTGCCGATGGCTTTGTGTTCCGCGTGGATATGCGCCTGCGCCCCCACGGCCAGAGCGGCGCCCTGGCGATGAGCTATGCCGGGCTGGAGGATTACTACCAAACCCAGGGGCGGGAGTGGGAGCGCTACGCCATGATCAAGGCGCGCACTGTGGCCATGGTGGGCGGCGAGGGCGAGGAGCAGCGCCAGCAGGCGCGCAAACAGCTGCGCAAGCTGTTGCAGCCGTTTACCTATCGCCAGTACATAGATTTCAGCGCTATTGAATCCCTGCGCGAAATGAAGGGGTTGATCGCCCGCCAGGTGCAGCGCAAGGGCATGAACCTGGATGTGAAACTGGGCGAGGGCGGTATTCGCGAGGTGGAGTTTGTGGTGCAGGTGTTCCAGTTGATCCGCGGCGGCCGCGATGCCAACCTGCGCAAGCGCAAGGTCACGGTGCTGCTGCCGTTTTTGGAGCAGGAAAATTACCTGCCGCCGGGCGCCGGGGCGGCGCTGCTGGAGGCCTATATCTTCCTGCGCAATACCGAGCATGCCATCCAGGGCTACCAGGATAAACAGACCCAATCCCTGCCCACCGATGCCATTGGCCAGGCGCGCCTGGCCTGGGTGATGGGCTTTGCCGGTTGGGACGAATTTTTTGCCCGCCTGAGCGAGTATCGCCATACCGTGAACCGCGAGTTCAAGGCGGTGATAGCGGCGCCCGATGAAGAGGAAACCCTCGACCAAAAGGCCCTGGGGTTTTGGCTGTGCTTTTGGGAGGGCAGTATCCAGGGTGAGGATGCCATCCAGTCCCTGACGGCGCGCCATATCGAGCAGCCCCAGGCGCTGCTCAAGGCCATCACCGGTTTGCAGCAGAGCCGCGCGGTGCTGTCGATGCAGGCCAGCAGCCGCACCCGCTTGGATGCCTTTATCCCCCGTTTATTGCAGGCCCTTGCCGAGCAGGCCTTGGCCGGTAAGTTGGCGCTTACTGTGGCGGAGGTGTTCGAGCGGGTGGCGCCCCTGGTGGAGGCCATTGCCAGGCGCTCGGCCTACCTGGTGCTGCTGGTGGAAAACCCCACTGCCATCCAGCAACTGGTGCGCCTGTGCGATGCCAGCCCCTGGATTGCCGACCAGCTGGCGCAGTACCCGGCGCTGCTGGATGAGCTGCTCACCCCCGAAAGCCTCTACACCCCGCCGGATAAAGACCTGCTGCGCGACGAGCTGCGGCGCGAAGTGCTGCGCCTGAGTTGGGACGATCTGGAAGGCCATATGGAGGCCTTGCGCTACTTCCGCTCCGCCCATGCCCTGCGGGTGGCGGCGAGCGAGGTGAGCGGCACCCTGCCGCTGATGAAGGTGAGCGATTACCTCACTTATATCGCCGAGGTGGTGCTGGAACACGCCCTGGCCCTGGCCTGGGAGCAGCTGGTCGCCCGCCACGGCAAACCCACCCACAGCGACGGCCGGGTGGATGAAGCGCCGGATTTTGTGATTGTCGGCTACGGCAAGCTGGGCGGTATAGAGCTGGGCCATGGCTCGGATCTGGATTTGGTGTTTATCCACAATGCCGATGCCAGCAGCAGCACCAATGGCGCTGTGGTGGTCGACAACCTCACCTTTTATACCCGCCTGGGGCAAAAGATTATTCATATCCTCAACACCCAAACCCTGGCGGGCAAACTCTACGAAGTGGATATGCGCCTGCGCCCCTCGGGCAATTCCGGGCTGTTGGTATCCTCCCTCGCCGCCTTTGAAAAATACCAGCTCAACGACGCCTGGACCTGGGAACACCAGGCCTTGGTGCGCGCCCGGGTAGTGGCGGGCAAGGCTGAGTTGGCGCAGCTGTTTGAAGCGGTGCGCCAGCGGGTGTTGGGGCAGGCGCGCGACCTGGAAAAACTGCGCCAGGATGTGGCCGATATGCGCCGCAAAATGCGCGAGCAATTGGGTAGCAAAGGCGCGCCGCAATTTAATTTGAAACAGGATGCCGGTGGTATCGTGGATATTGAATTTATGGTTCAATACGCGGCCTTGGCCTGGGCCTGTCAAGCCCCAGGCGTTATCCGGTACACGGACAACATTCGCATACTCGGATCACTGGAAGAGGCAGGCTTACTCGATGCCGATTCCGTGTCCCACCTGATCGCCGCTTACAAAGCCTACCGATCCACCGGACACCGCCTCGCGCTACAGCGCCAGGAGGCAGTGCTGGAAGGTGACAATCACTTTATCGATGAACGTGCGCAGGTCACGGCGATCTGGGATCGCTTGATCGGTCAACCCTGATTACTTTTTTGGAGCTAGCTATGTCTTTTGCCGATCGCGACGGCGTTATATGGCTCGACGGTGAACTCATCCCCTGGCGCGATGCCAAGGTTCACGTGTTAACCCACACCCTGCACTATGGTATGGGTGTGTTTGAAGGCGTGCGCGCCTACAAAAGCCCCAGCCTGGGCACCAGTATTTTCCGTTTGCAGGAGCACACCGACCGGTTGTTCCGCTCCGCCCACATCATGCGTATGAAAATGCCCTATACCAAAGATGTGGTGAACGAGGCGCACAAATTGGTCGTGCGCGAAAACAATCTGGCGGAAGCTTATTTGCGCCCCATGGCTTTTTACGGTTCCGAGGGCATGGGCCTGCGCGCCGATAACCTCAAGGTGCATGTGATGGTCGCCGCCTGGAACTGGCCGTCTTACATGTCGCCGGAAGCGCGGGATCTGGGTATCCGCATCCGCACCT
>CAMLRI010000354.1 GCA_946482385.1 uncultured Cellvibrio sp. | reverse complement strand
CAAGGGTGGAGGTGGTGTACACATCTATACCGTTCACATTGTTAAACGGCAGGTAGTAGACCTCGCGCGGCGGGCTGATCCAGGTGTAGGAGTAGCCCACGTCGAGAAAATCGGAATACATATAAAACGGGGTGCGCAAACGCCCTGCGCGGACTTTGCTGTTGTCGCTCGCCTGCCAGCTTAAATAGGCCCATTCGGCATCGACTTGGTAATCATCCCCACTGCGCGCGGTTAACTGCGCCGTGGCGGTGAGCCGGTCGGCCACTGTGCCGCTGACCTGGATGCCGAGCAAATTGTTGTCGAAGGTGAGATCCTCCTCGCTGTAGCCGCCGTAGCTGAGCGAGTCTTCATCATCCACCAGGCCGCCGCCAATCGATAGAAAACCGCTGAGCGAAATATCGCTGGCCGCCGCGGCCTGGCTTAGCAATAGCGCCAGCAAGGCGCCGGCGATGGGGGTAGTGCGGGAAGTTATTTTGCGTGTGTGTCTCATCTAGGCCACTCCTAAGTTTGGGCACTTCCTGTGCGGGTTCCTTACTAAAAAGTTGCAAGCCGCTGGCGCTGGCGATTACACGCGGAACTGGCGTGCAATCCGGTGAATGCCCTGGCTGATGTTGTCGATATCGCGGCTGATTTCGTCGAGTGCATGGGTGCTGCGGGTAACGTCTTCGGTGTTGTCGTGAATATCGTTGACCCGCGCCGACACCTCGGCAAAGGTTTGGGTTTGCTCCTGGGTGGCGGCGGCGATGCGCTCGTTAATTCCGCTGATGGCATCGACATTATTGAGGATGCTATTGAGCACCTCGCCGGAACTGGCGGTGGCGGCCACGCCCTGGTTGGCGCGCTCCACACTGCCCTGCATGGCCTCTACGGCGCTGCCGGAAACATTGCGCAGCTCGCCGATCACCTGACGAATTTCCTCGGTGGCTTGGCGGGTGCGCACCGCCAGGCCGCGAACCTCATCGGCCACTACCGCAAAACCGCGGCCGTGTTCGCCGGCGCGCGCCGCCTCTATGGCGGCATTCAGGGCCAGCAGGTTGGTTTGCTCGGCCACGTTTTGGATGGTGTTGAGCAGCTGGCCCACATCGCGCGAGAAATCCTCGAAGCGGTTGACCACGGCCGCCGCTTCGCGCACTTCTTCCGCCAGGGTACTGATGGTGGCGACATTGGCGGCGAGGGTCTGCTTGCCCCGCGCGGCGGCAGTGCTGGCATCCTGGGCTTGCTCCGAGGCGTGGTTGGCAAAGGCGGCAATTTCGCTGACCGATTGCACCAGGTTTTCAATGGCATGGCGCACGGCGGCGATGGAGCCGGCTTGGTCGTTGATACGCGCCAGGTTGCGGCTGCTGGAATCGGTGAGGCGCGAAGCCACCCGCGATAGCTCGCCCACATCCTGGCTGACCTCGGCAAAGGAGCCGTGCAGTTTTTCCATAAAGGCATTGAAGTAGGTAACCAGATCGCGCACTTCATCCTGGCCGGTGTAGTGGATGCGCTTGGTGAGGTCGCCCTCGCCCGAGGACATATCGCGCAGGGATTGGGTGACTTCCGCCAGGCTGGCGGTGATGGAACGGCTGACCAGCAAGCTGACGCCAATCAACACCAGTATGGCCGCCAGGGCTATGCCCAGGGCAATGCGCGCCGCCCGCTGCGAGCTGTTGATGGTATGGCGGATGGAGTCGTCGAACTGGCGCTGGGTGAGCTGCTTCATGGCCGTGAGGGAATCGCGCAGCAGTTGCAGGCGCTCGGCATTGGCCTTGGCTTCGCCGCTGATTTTTTCGAAGTCGACATTGCCGCCGATAAACTGGCGGGCAATACGCACCGCCGCTTCGTACCAGGCGCCTAGCTGGCTGTCGATTTTGCCCAGCTCGCCCCCCATGCGCGGGTTAAGGCCGGCCAGGCGCTGCAGGTTGGCTTTGATATCGCGGTAGTAGGTGTCGGCGGTTTCCAGGCTGGTTTCGTCGCCGGTGGTAACCGAGCTGTTGATCTGCTGCTCCATTAACAGCAGCGAACCCAGGTTGATGGTGGTGAGTTCCAGGGTGGGATAAAGCCTGGCCTCTACCTCGGCCAGGCGCTGGCTGTTGCTGCGCTCCACCCACAGGCTGTATCCCTGGCTGACGACAAAGGCGAGCAGTGCAATGCTTACCAGCAGCAGGAGTTTCTTGGCGATCGTCAAACGCAGCATGCATTAACCTCAGCTTATCCATAAGGGGCACAGGATCTGGGGTTGGCACCTTGGTTGGCGCCCAATCCGGTGTCTTTGGGTATAGCAGCCGGTCAATAAATGCGCAAACCCGGCCTATAGCCGGGCTTGTTTATGTAACTTAGCAATATGAGGCGATTAAGCAATATAAGGCGATTTACAGCAGCGCCTGGCGACGCAGCGCCCACAGCAGGGGGATGCTGCCGATCAGCAGCAAGAAGGCCAGGCCGAGGAGGATAAGCCCGCCTATGTTGACGCTCAGCAACCAGGCATAGCTGCCCTGCAGCAGCTCGCGCCAGGGCAGTTGCGCCACTACCAACAGGCTGATCAGCAGAGTGGGCAGCCACACCAGCAGGCGCGCCAGCCAGGGGTTGAGCTGGCGGCGCACCGGCAGGGCCGCCATCACCCCGGCGCTAAAGCCATCATCGGCCAGGTAAGCGCTGCTGTGCTGCAATTGGCGCCGCAGCATCTGGCCAAAGGCGTCATCGGCCAAGGGGTCTGGGGTTGGGCTGGGGGTTGGATTCGGTGTTTGATTCTGTGATTTCATCATATTGCCACCTGGGGATTGATCACTCTGGCAGGCTCGTCTGCCAGGCCGAGAGCAATCCCTGAAGTTTGTTTTTACCGCGCGCTATGTGGGTTTTTACCGTGCCCAGGGGTATGCCCATTATGGCGGCAGCTTCCTCGTGGGAGAAGCCGTCCTCATAGCATAGGCGAATCGCCAGCTGCTGGCCCGGGCTAAGGCTTTGCATGGCGGCTTCGACATCCTTTTGCGCATGGAATTGTTGCAGGCTGCACTGCTCGGCCACCAGTTCCTCGTTGTCGTCCAGCTCGCACCACTCCACCTTTTTGCTGCGCCAGCGGTTGGCGGCAATGTTAAAGGCGATGCGGTACAGCCAGGTGGAAAACTTGGCTTGGCCGCGAAAGGCACCCAGGGCGACATAGGCTTTGATAAACGCCTCCTGCGCCAGGTCGTCGGCAAGGTGGGTATCACCATTGCACAGGCGCCTGGCCCAGGTGCGCAGCTGGGATTGGTAGCGCAGTACCAGCTGCGCAAAGGCGTGCTGGTCCTGGCGCTTCACTACCCGCGCAATCAATTCCTCATCGGACGGCGACATGGAGCTTAGTCCTGCGACCCAGCCTGTTGTT
>CAMLRI010000353.1 GCA_946482385.1 uncultured Cellvibrio sp. | reverse complement strand
GTGATTTTGCTGCCCAATACCAGCTTGCGCGGTGCAGCAGCAGCGATGCCAATGGCACCAGCAGGGCAATAGCAATGGCACTAAGCCACATGCTGGTGGTGAAGGCGAGGTTTTCCAGGAGTGCACCGCTAACAATAAGATTCAGCACCATGCCATTCAGATGGAAGTGATAAAGCCCGTACACCTTGAGGTTAATAACCACCAATAGCAGCGCCAGGCTGTATACCAGGGTGGCGATAAAACGTGCGGTTTGGTGGGCGATAAACAGGCGTGGCAGCAGGGCAAAAGGCAGTGCCAGCAACAGGCTCCACATTGCAAAGTTGATTAGCATGGCGCCACCCAGGTAGGCGTTGGCCAGCAGGGATTCGTGCCACTGGCCCAGGCTGAGGCTGATGGCCGCAGCGACCAGTGCGTTGCACAGGGCATAGGCAATTAACCAGCGATAGTGTTCGGTGTTGGCTTGGGGAGCCCTGTGCAATGTTTTTTCCATAAATGCGACGGGTACTTAATAAAAAATAAATAGGGGTGGTTGGGCTTGGCCTTAGTGCAGGTGCCGGGTGAGTGCCTGCCACACTTGTTGCGCGTGAATTTTAGCCATGCATGCCGGGGTGTCCGTGGATTTTTCCGGCAGCCATTGGCAGTGGCGCTTGTGGCAGGACATGCAATCCAGTGCGGGCGCTAGTTGCAGGTTGAGTGTGTGCGCACCAATCAAGCCGACCTTGGTAGGTGAGGTGGCTCCGTATAGGGCGATGGTGGGTGTTTCCAGGGCGCCGGCCAAATGGGAGAAGCCAGTATCCAAACCAATCACACCGGCGGCCTCGACCAATTTTTCGGCGATGGCAGTAATACTCATGCGCTCTTGCGGACGGGTGGCCGCCGGGCATTGGTCGATAATGGCTTGGGCCATGGCCAGCTCTTCGTTGCTGCCCCAAATAATTTCCACCTCGTAACCCTGCGCCAGGGCAATGCCGGTGAGTGCCTGCCATTCGCTGACTGACCAGAGTTTGGTCACCCAGCTGGTGCCAATAATAAATACCAGCTTGCGCGGGTTTTTGGCGATATGGGCAAAGTTTTGCTTGATACCAAAGTTGAGTGCGGCTGCCGGTGTGTAGCCGAAAGTTTGGGCGAATAATTGGCGGCTGCGTTCCACTGCGTGCTGCTCGGTGCTGACTTTGTGGCTGCGCTGGTAGAACCAGCTGGCGATAGGTTCGCGCGCGGAAGTTTTATCGTAGCCGTGAATGATGTTGCTACGGGCGCAGCGGCTGATGAGCCCGCTTTTTAGCAGGCCCTGGGCATCTATCACCAGGTCGTATTGCTCTTGCTGCAGGGATTTTTTCCAGGTTTTGAATTCGCCCCAGCTGTGGCGGTTTTTGCTTTTCATCCAGCGGCGCAATTCGATGGGAATCACGCGGGTTACTGCAGGGTGCCAGGCGGCGATTTCGCTAAAACCTTTTTCCACTACCCAGTGGATTTCCGCCTCCGGGTGGTGCTGCTTGAGATCGGAAATGGCGGGGAAGGTGTGAAAAATGTCGCCCATGGAGGACATTTTGACGAGCAGTATGCGCATGGGCGGTGTCTTCAATCGGCCAAAAAATTATTGGTAATCTTTGTAGGATTTTTCTTCGATCAACTCAGAGCCAAAGGCCAGGTTGATGTCTTTTTTCACCGCAGCGCGTTTGTCGTTGGTGAAATAAACCGCGCGGGCCAGCTGGATAAATTTATCGCTGAAATCCTTGGCGCGCTCGCAATCGCGGATGTCGTCTTCAATCACCCACAATTCTGAGTTGATGGCCTTGAGTGAGGCTTTCAGCGGCTCTAATTTGGCCTTGCCGGCGGCATCCAGCAGGCTGTCGACCTTGTCGTTGAGGATATTCAATTCGTGGGTAACGTTTTTGAGTTTGGCCGCGTCGCCAATATGCACCGCTTTGATTTCGAGGATGGTGATCTTGTCGATTAATTCGCCGAGGGAAATGGGGGCCTGGATCAGCATAAGTCTATGTCTCTAGGGTGTTTTTTGTGGGGCGGGATTCTAGCAAATCGAGACGGGTGTGGCGAATGGGAAACGAATCCCTCCCCGGCCCTC
Source organism: uncultured Cellvibrio sp. (assembly GCA_946482385.1). Next base: position 1,272 of record CAMLRI010000353.1, on the reverse strand, counting down.
CCTTTGGCAAAGGGAGGGAGTTTGCTTCCCTCTCAAAAGGAGGGAGTTTGCTCCCTGTCACAAGGAGGGAGTTGCCCTCGGGTAATACTGGGCGAGCGAGCCACTCCTCCCCTTGGTAAAAGGGGAGGTTGGGAGGGGATTATTCGTAGTGATAGGCGTAATAAACCACCGGAATTACCACCAGGGTCAGCAGGGTGGAAACCAGCAGGCCGAAGATCAGGCTAACCGCCAGGCCGCCAAAAATCGGGTCGTCGAGGATAAACAATCCGCCGAGCATAGCCGCCAGGGCCGTTAGGCCTATGGGCAGGGCACGCACCGCCGCCGCCAGGATGGTGGCCTGCTCCAGGCTTTTGCCAGCGCGCACTTCTTGCTGGATAAAGTCCACCAGCAGTATGGAGTTGCGCACAATAATGCCCGCCAAGGCGATCATGCCGATCATGCTGGGGGCGGTGAACTGTTGGCCGAGCAGGGCGTGGCCGGGCAGTATGCCGATCAGGGTGAGGGGGATGGGCGCCATGATGATCAGCGGCGCCGAGTAGCTTTTGAACATGCCCACCACCAGCAGGTAAATCATCACCAAACCCACCGAATAGGCGATACCCATATCGCGGAAGGTATCCAGGGTCACTTGCAGTTCGCCATCCCATTTCAGGCTCCAGTGCACCGGCACCTGGGGTTGGCTATTCAGGCTTTGCACCAGGGGCTGGCCGTCGATAGGCGTTTGCGCCAGCCGCTGGTAGATCTTGGCCAAGCCATAAAGCGGGCTATCGGTGGCGCCGGCTACATCGCCGGTGACATAAACCACCGGTAGCAAATCTTTGTGGTGGATGGCTTGCGGGCGGCTGCGCTCCAGTACCTGGGTAACTTCCGATAGCGCCACCAGGCTGCCATCGGCGGCGCGCAATTTAATCGCCATGATGGCGTCCAGGTTGGCCTGCTGGGTTGGCGCCAGTTGCAGGCGCACCGGTAGGGGCACTTTGCTGCCCTGGCCGTGCAGGTAAGCGGCATCCTCACCGCCCAGGGCGGCGGCTATGGCCTGGGCGATTTGCGCTTGCTCCACGCCCAAACGGGCGGCGCGGGCGCGGTCTACCTGGATCAGCAGGCGCGGTTGGGCAGCCTCGAGGCTGTCATCTATATCGACCACATCGGGGGTGGCGGCAAAGGCGGCGCGCACCTGGCTGGCCACCGATTGCTGGCGGGTGTAGTCGAGGCCGTATTCCTCGGCCACCAGGGGCGCCAGCACCGGTGGCCCGGGGGGCACTTCCACCACTT
>CAMLRI010000352.1 GCA_946482385.1 uncultured Cellvibrio sp. | reverse complement strand
TAATATCGTTAACTTTCAACAGGGCAAAATAGCGTTCACCTTCTTTGGGGGGGCGGATCTTGCCCGAAATCGTATCGCCGGTGCGCAGGTTAAAGCGGCGAATCTGGCTGGGCGATACATAAATATCATCGGGGCCGGCCAGGTAGGAACTGTCGGCGGAGCGCAAAAAGCCGAAGCCATCCACCAAAATTTCCAACACACCATCGCCATAAATATCTTCGCCGCCTTTGGCGTGGCGCTTGAGGATATTAAAAATAATATCCTGCTTGCGCGAGCGCGCGATATTTTCCAAACCCATCCCATGGGCAATATCAATCAATTCTTCAATGGGTTTCTTTTTAAGGTCGGTAAGGTTCATAGAGAGAGACTTTATAGAGAGATGCTTTGTGGGTGTGAATTTAGTGCAGCTAGTTGCCTGAAGGCAGAAAGGCGTTGTGTGGTATAGGTGCGCTGTTGCTGTTATTGGTTTGCTGAATACCGCTGGCTTCGCGTGTAGCTGCAACTTGCCGCTGAACCCTCAACACAGGATGAATGTATTGGCTAGCGAACAGTGGTGGGAAGCAGCAGGGAATTTAGGGCTTACTCGTCCGCAGGGTGAATCGCATGGACAATTGGATTCAGGGATAAGCAAACATCAGGTGGGCTGAGTATAGCGGCTATTTTCCGGTAGTGCAAAAACAAATTGGGCCGTCTTGCGACAGCCCAATCGGCAATTAAAGTGCGTTGTTAATAAAATCGACCAACTGTGGCTTGCTCAGGGCACCCACTTTGGTGGCGTGGGCAGCACCATTTTTGAACAGGATCAGGGTGGGGATACCGCGCACATTGAATTTGCTGGCAGCTTCTTTGTGGTCATCCACATTCAGCTTGGCCACTTTCAATTTGCCGGCAAATTGCTCGGCCACATCATCCAACAGCGGGGCGATCATTTTACAAGGGCCGCACCAGGGCGCCCAAAAATCCACCAATACGGGTACAGCAGAGCCCAGCACTTCTTGTTCAAAGCTGGCATCACTGATATGGACAATCGCATCGCTACTCATAAAAAACTCCGGTATTGACAGGGCAGGAAACCGCCACAGGGAAATGAACTGGAGGCCATGATAAGGACTGCCCCAGCCCCAGGCAAGGAGAAAAAGCCAATGTTTGCCATAGCGGGCCGCTATATACAGGCGGTGTTATCAGGGGCGCCGGGGCAGGCGCGCTAGGATGCCGAGCTGTCGCCGGCTATGCCCATGGCATCGAAGGCGTTGTAGAGGTTATCGAAGGTGATGGGCTTGGCCAGGTAGTAACTCATGCCACTGGCAAACACCGCCTCGCGGTGTTCCTGCAGGGCATGGGCGGTAAGGGCAACTATGGGTACAGAGGCAAGCTGATTGCTGCGCTCAAACTCGCGGATTGCGCGGGTTGCTTCAAAGCCATCCATTTCCGGCATTTCGCAATCCATCAGGATCAGGTCAAAGCGCCCCGGCTGTTGCAGTATCAGGTCGACGGCCTCGCGGCCGTTTTCGGCAAATACCGGTTTGATCCCCAACTTGCCCAACAGGCCTTTGATCACTATGCGGTTAACGGGGTTATCCTCCGCTACCAGCACCCGCGCCTGGGCAAATTTATCCAGGGATTGGGTGAGCAACTGGGGACTATCCACCGGTGCCGGCTGATGGCCAAGCAGCGCTACCAGTTCCTGGTGCAGGGCTTTGATCGAGAGAGGTTTACGCAACACCGCATGAATGGCAAGACGCTGAATGACGGTTTGATCGTGGTATACATCGCCGCCACTGAACATAAAAATTGGCAGCTGGGCAAAATCAGGGTTGTCGTGCAGCCATTGCGCCAATTCAAAACCCGAGGCATCGGGCAGCGAGTAATCAAAGGCGACAAAATCAAACGGCTCGCCGGCGTGCAGGGCGTGGGTGAGTTGCGCCAGCGCCTGTTTGGCGGACACCGCCACTTCCAACACCAGGCCCCAGGCAGTGCAATAGCGCTGGATAAATGCGCTGAGCGAATCGCTGGCCTCTACCAATAAAAGTTTTTTGCCCTGCAATAATTCATCGCCCAAGGCTTCGGGGCGCGGCACATGCTGTTGCACTTCCAACTGCGCCGTAAACCAAAAGCGGGCGCCCTCGCCCTTGGCACTGTCTACGCCTATGGTGCCGCCCATTAATTCCGCCAGGCTTTTACAAATGGCCAAGCCCAGGCCGGTGCCGCCGTATTTGCGGGTAGTGGAGGCATCGGCCTGGTTGAAGGAATCAAACAAATTACCTGCGCGCGCCAGATCTATACCTATACCGCTGTCCTGCACCACAAAGCGCAGCTGCACTCTCCCAGCTGCTGCCGGTTTATCGAGATGCACTTCCAACGAAATAAAACCTTCTTCGGTAAATTTAAACGCGTTGCCTAAGAGGTTGATAATAATTTGGCGCAGGCGAGTGGGGTCGCCGCGCAGGCGCCTGGGCACATCTGGGTCCAAACCGCCAAATAATTCGATATGGCGTTTATTGGCGGTGGCGCCAAACAATTGCACACAGGTTTCCACCAATTCATCCAGCTCGAAGATGGTTTCCTCCAGCTGCATTTTGCCCGCTTCAATTTTGGAGTAATCGAGTATGTCGTTAATGATACTGAGCAGGGTTTCGCCCGAGCGGTGAATTACATCTATGTAATGTTTTTGGTTGTCGTCGAGGGGCGTGTCGCGCAGCATTTCCAGCATGCCGATAACGCCATTCATGGGCGTGCGAATTTCGTGGCTCATGGTGGCGAGGAATTGGCTCTTGGCGCGACTGGCATCTTCCGCTGCATTTTTTTGCCGGCGAGTTTCCAGCTTTTCTTCTTTTTCCGATAAGAGCGCCAGTTCAATAGCATGGCGCTGCTCAATATCGTCGAGCAGGGTTTCGCGCATCTGGTTGATGGCGTTGACCACATTGTCCAGTTCGTCGCTGGCGGAATCCATTTTCAAGCGCTGCAATTTCAGCGGCTTGGTGAGGGTTTCCAGGTTGAGGTTGCGGGTGTAGTTGGCGATGGCTTTGATATGGCGCGTGAGCAATGTATGCACCAGCCAGATAATAAAGAGGGCGATAATCAGGGTTTTGGTGCCCTGCACCAGGGCGACAAAGTAGGCGCGCTCCCACAGTTTGTCGTAAATACTGCTGAGGCTGGCGGTGATAGTTAACACTCCCAGCTGTTGCGGCGGGGTGCTAGGGTCTTCATATACCAGGGGATATTCGCGAATCAGGTACTGGCTGCGCTTGGTTTCCAGCTCGCTATTGTTGTAGCTCGGGTTGCTGGCCACCAGGTGTTGCTGCACGTTGTTCCAGTCGTGCCAGGTCACACCAGCGCCGCGCACAGGAGTCATCGGAGGTGGGC
>CAMLRI010000351.1 GCA_946482385.1 uncultured Cellvibrio sp. | reverse complement strand
ATCCCACCGGTAGGCACACAGGTGCGCGGCCAGGTGCAGGGGCTGATGGACGATGCCCCTGTGTTGGCTATGGAAGTGGTGCGGGTGGAATCCGGCGGTGTTGGCTTGCGTTTTGTTGAACAGGAATAGCCTAAATGATGCAGCGATTATATGTAGCGCTGGCCGCACTTGTCTTGGTGGCCAGCGCCCAGGCGCAAATTTATAAATGGACCGATGAAAACGGCAAGGTACATTACTCGGATAAAAAAGTGGATGCAACTGCCCAGGCGCAAAATGTAGATTTGGGCACTATGCCGGCGGTGCGTAGTGTAACCCGGCTTACACCCCAAACCTACACTGGCGCCAGCCCGGCGCGCTTCTTGTTGTTGCATGAGCCCAATCTGTTGGAGTCTGCCGCACTGCTGCCGATGAACAAGGTAGCGAGTATGTATTTTGGCGGCGATTGTGTGTCGCCGACTGCCCTTGGTTTTGGCGAGTTTGTGCAACGCTATCGCGATCATTTGCCGCGCCCCCATGACCTCTACCGCGAGTTGGTCGACAATATTCGCCGTTATTCTTACCGCACCCAAAATTACAGCACCAGGGTATCTGAGCGCGATTTAAACGCTGCGCCTCCGGTGCATTTGCGGGTTGAATTTGTGGATTTGAAAATTAATGCCTGTGCGCCTCAGCTGCGCAAAGGCGTAGAGGCAGCAAGCCTCAACAATTTCAGCTTCCATGCCTATAGCAAGGCCAATGCCTGGTTGCAGTTACGCTGGACACTGACCGATATGCGCGATGAAATTACCTTGTTCACCACCACCACCGAGGGTGCTGCCGACCAGGTGGACGGGCGTGATGCCAATATTTATAAAGTGTTTATGACGGCTTATGTGCAGGCGATTAGCCATTTTGTCGCTAGCCCCAAGCTGCCGGAGTTGTTAACCCCGGCTCCTGTCGCGGCGGCGAATGTGCCAGCGCCAGCACCGGCCTCACCGACGGAATCGCCTTCGTTATTAAGTGGCTTGCGCGACAGGTTAATGGGCAATTCAGTGAAAAAATCCAAAGTGGCTAATGCCTTGTCATTGGTGTCGCCTCTGCGCATGCCGATTGTCGAGCATTACCTGAGTGAGAATGAATGGCCGGCGAGTTTTGCTCAATTGAATATTGACCCTGTGCAGCTGCGTGAGCCTGGCGCTATTGATAGTGTGGAGCTGCGCTTGGGTGGCGTGCTGCATGTCAACTTGGCGGCATCGGAATTTGGTGCCGGCCAGTATTTACAATTGATCCCGCGCGAAACTATGAGCGGTACGCAAATGAGCTGGGATTGCCGCACCAATCTCGAAAAAGCCTATTGGGTGGGCGATTGTGTTGGCTTATAAAACCCTGCTCTCCAGAGTGGTGCCTTGGCTAGGCGCTGCGCTTTGGCTGGGTGCTGCATTGCCGGCGCAGGCTGCGGTAGTGCTTTTATACCACCATGTCAGCGATGCCACGCCCAAGTCCACCAGCATTAGCCCCGCCGCTTTTGAAGCCCAGATGGATTATTTGGCGGCCAATGATTTTCGCGTAGTGCCTTTGCTGGAGTTGACGGAAAAATTGCGCAAAGGCGAGCCGCTGCCCGATAAAACTGTTGCAATTACCTTTGATGATTCCTACGCGAGTGTGTACACCTCGGCCTTTCCGCGCCTGCAAGCGCGCGGTTGGCCCTTTACCTTTTTTGTGAATACAGAGGCGGTGGGCACTGGCAAAGTGTTTGTCACCTGGGACCAGTTGCGCGACATGGCCAAGCAAGGAGTAAGCATTGCCAACCACACAGGCAGCCACAGTTATTTGCCGCGTAAAAAACAGGGTGAAAGCCTGGATGACTATCGCCAGCGCATTCGCGCCGAGATAGACACTGCCCAGCAAAAAATTAGGCAGGAAATCGGCACTGCCCCCATGATCCTCGCTTACCCTTTTGGTGAGTACGATGGCGAGGTGCAGCGCATCGCCAAACAATTGGGCTACATCGCCTTTGGCCAGCAATCTGGCGCGCTTTATGAGCGGGGCGATTTGCAGGCAGTACCGCGCTTTCCTTTTGGTGGCAGCTTCAGCCAATTGGATGACTTCATCCTGAAAGTGAATACCAAGCCCATGCCCACTAGATCGGTGGCGTTTTATGCCGATAAAAAACGCGAATTAAACAGCCTGGTGGCGCGCGCCGGCGAGCGCCCCTGGTTGGTGCTTGAGTTGCAAGACGAAAGCTTGCTAAAAAAAATTAACTGTTTTGCCACTGGCCAGGGCGCAATCGCGACCGAGGTGATTGGCCAACAGCTTTGGGTCCAGGCCAAACAGCCCCTTAAACCTGGCCGCACCCGCTACAACTGTACCGCTCCCAGTGGCGATAAAGGCCGCTTTTATTGGTACACCCAGCAGTGGTTGGTAACCGATAAAAATGGTGCCTGGGTACATGGGGATTAATGGCCCTAATCTAAGGAACCTTTGAAAAATTACCTGCGTTGCCATCGCGGCGTTAAAAACAAGCAATAAAAAACGGCAGCCGAGGCTGCCGTTTTTTATTGGGCTGTCCGCCCGCTTACTGCCAACCCGATTAGGGCAGGTTGACGAAGCTGGCGCTGGGGCTGCCGCGCTGGAACACGCTGACTTTGCCGCATTGCGCAAAGTGGTTGCCAGAGCTGTAGGGCGTACCGCTTTGGCTAACGTTGGCTTCCCAGCCTGGGCCGTTGCTGATGAAGGTTTTCAGTTCGAACCAGCCGTTTACGGTTTTGCTGCAATCCATGTCTACATCCAGCATCCAGTAGTGTTGGCCGTACAGGTTGAGTGGGTCTTCACCATAGCCATCTACCGCGGTGGTGCGCTTGGTGCCCCAGCTGCTTGGCCAAATATTGGTGGTCCAATCGGCGGCGCTACCCTGGGCGGCAGTGCTTTGGCCAGCTTCGGTGCCGTACCAATCCAGGTAGTTGTCGTTGGTTTTCCAGGGCGCGGTGGTGGTGTTGCGCAGGTTGCGGTGACGAATGGGAATGGCGCACTCGTAGTTGGTGGTGGTACAGGTTTTACCCAGGGCGCTGCTGGCATAGCCGTGATCAATACCGCCGCGGATAAACATATCCTGGCCGCTGGAAGTGGTGCCATACACAAATACTACTGTGCGTTTCCAGTCAGTGGGCTGGGTAGATTTGGTCCATACCGCGTAGTTGCTGCCACTGGCGGCGATGGTCCAACCAGTACCGCTCGGGCTCCAGGCATTAGGGCCAATTTTCATGGCTACTTTACCGTCGATCACCGCCGCGTAGAGGCCGGTGGTGGCAGCGGCAATGCTAACGCTGGAGGTGGAGGTGATGCCCTGGGCCTTGCGGATGTCGATCAGCTTTTTGATGTCGTTGTACAG
>CAMLRI010000350.1 GCA_946482385.1 uncultured Cellvibrio sp. | reverse complement strand
CTTGACGCCGAGTGAATCGGCAAAGCCTTTCAGTAGGCTGTACTCAAAGCCGGTCAGGCCGTTGGAACCTTCGTAGAAGGTAGTGGCGCCATTGGTAGAAATTACCCGCAGCTCACCGCTGGTAATCACTTGTTCCAGCTGGGTCTCCGGGCTGCTGCGTACAAGCAGGCTAGCACCAGAGGCGATACAAGCGAGAACAACAAGGCTGGTAAAAAAAGATCTTATGGCGAACAGCGAATGTTTGCGACTTTCCATAAGCGGTTACTCCGGTTTACTGAATGACAACGCCCGAAAGGGTGCTTCTATTTCGTGTGTGCACTCATGCCGAATCCAATCCATTAATGACCCGTGCAAATTGGCGGCCATGTTATAGGCTGAGTTTGGGACTGAATAGCTTGTTTTTTGCTCAGGGATGGGGTAGCCACTCATGGCTATATATCGGATTTATTTAAAAAATATAAAAAAATCAAAACCTTGTGATAATTGTGTTTTTATGTAAACCAGCGTCTTATGGTAAAAAAATCTAATAAAAAATGGTTTTTTGCTTCTTTTTTGATCAATTTTGCCTGGTGTATTGCCGGGGAAAGTACCGCTGGATAAAAAAACTGCCAAAAAACTGTGCAAAAAATACCCGCAAAACGCGCTTGTTGGCGCACAGCTGGCCATTTGGGGGTGAAAAGTTACGCGCCAAATGGCGGCTATAAATACCCGCTCCTGCGGCCCTGGTATGGGTTTCTCCTTGTAAAAAAGCTCTCGGGGCTTGGCCAAATCCAGTACAATGCGCGCCTCTTTATACCCCTATATACCATTTCCCCATGCCGAGGCTCTTCCCACTATGTTAATCCTGCGTGGCGCTCCCGCTCTTTCCAGTTTCCGCAGCCAAAAACTCCTGGCCAGCCTGCAACAACGCGTTCCCGCCGTCACCGGCGTCAGCGCCGAGTTTGTCCACTTTGCCCATCTGGCCGCCCCCCTGAGTGATGCCCAGCAGCAAGTGCTTAAGCAATTGCTGACCTACGGCCCCAAAGTTGAGAAAGAAGCCAGCCACGAGGGTGAGCTGTTCCTGGTGGTGCCGCGTTTGGGCACTATTTCCCCTTGGGCTTCCAAGGCGACCGACATAGCCAAAAACACCGGCCTGGACAATGTCAAACGCCTCGAGCGCGGTATTGCCTATTACATTACCGGCGCCTCGGCAGCAGATCGCGCCGCTATTGCCTCTTTATTACACGACCGCATGGTGGAAACCGTATTTGCCAGCCTGGAAGCGGCCGAGCAATTGTTTGTAACCCAAGCGCCTGCGGCGCAAACCTCGGTGGATATTCTTGGTGGCGGTCGCGCAGCATTGGTAGAAGCCAATAAAACTCTTGGTTTGGCTCTTGCAGAAGACGAAATTGATTACTTGGTAGAAAGCTTCACCAATCTTGGCCGCAACCCCATCGACGTGGAGTTGATGATGTTCGCCCAGGCCAACTCCGAACACTGCCGCCACAAAATCTTCAATGCCTCCTGGACTATCGACGGTGTCGACCAGGAGCGCAGCCTGTTCAAAATGATCAAGAACACCAATGAAGTAGGTGGTGAGGATGTGCTCTCGGCCTACGCCGATAATGCGGCGGTAGTCGTTGGTCACGAAGCAGGGCGCTTCTACCCCAACCCGGAAACCAAGGCCTACGAATACACCCGGCAGCCAATCCACATGTTGATGAAGGTGGAAACCCACAACCACCCCACTGCCATTTCGCCCTTCTCGGGTGCGGGTACTGGTGCCGGTGGTGAGATTCGCGACGAAGGTGCGGTAGGGCGCGGCTCCAAACCCAAAGTGGGCTTGACCGGGTTTACTGTATCCAACCTGCAGATTCCCGGTTTTGAGCAGCCCTGGGAAGAGAATTACGGCAAACCAAACCGTATCGTAAATGCGCTCGACATCATGATCGAAGGCCCCATTGGCGGCGCGGCGTTTAACAACGAATTCGGCCGCCCCAATATTTGCGGTTACTTCCGTACCTTTGAAGAAAACTTCGATGGCGAGCGCCGCGGCTACCACAAGCCCATCATGCTGGCGGGTGGTTACGGCAATATCAAAACCGAACATATTGAAAAGCCGCCCTTTGGTGCCGGCACCAAGCTGGTGGTGCTGGGTGGCCCGGCGATGCTGATCGGCCTGGGTGGCGGTGCTGCTTCTTCGATGACCTCCGGTTCTTCATCTGAAGATTTGGATTTCGCCTCGGTACAACGCCAAAACCCGGAAATGGAACGCCGCTGCCAGGAAGTGATCGACGCCTGCTGGCAGTTGGGCGATAAAAACCCCATCGCCTTCATCCACGATGTGGGCGCTGGCGGCCTCTCCAATGCCTTCCCTGAGCTGGTAAAAGATGGCGGCACTGGTGGTAAATTTGAGCTGCGCAATGTGCCAAACGATGAGCCGAGCATGAGCCCATTGGCGATTTGGTGTAACGAATCGCAGGAGCGCTATGTATTGGCCATTGCACCGGCAGACCTGCCGCGCTTTGAAGCCATTTGCCAGCGCGAGCGCGCGGCTTACGCGGTTGTGGGTGAGGCGACTGACGAAAAACATTTGCTCGTTAACGACAAACATTTCGATGCCAAACCGGTTGATCTGCCCATGTCGGTGTTGTTTGGCAAACCGCCAAAAATGCATCGCGTTGCTGAAAAGCACATTGCAAAAACTGTGGAGTTCAGCACTGCCGGCATTGAATTAAAAGAGGCAGCGGAGCGCGTGCTCAAGCACCCGGCGGTAGCCAGCAAAAGTTTCCTGATTACCATTGGCGACCGCTCGGTAACCGGCATGGTGGCGCGCGATCAAATGGTTGGCCCCTGGCAAGTGCCAGTTGCGGACGTTGCGGTCACTACTGTGAGTTACGACTCCTACGCCGGCGAAGCCATGAGTATGGGCGAGCGCACGCCGGTGGCCCTGTTGGATGCGCCTGCCTCTGGCCGTATGGCTATTGCGGAAGCCATTACCAATATCGCCGCTACCCGCATCGCAAAATTATCCGATGTAAAACTCTCGGCTAACTGGATGTGCGCGGCTGGCCATAAAGGCGAAGAAGAAAAACTCTATCGCACCGTAGAAGCGGTTGGTATGGAATTGTGCCCGGCGCTGGGCATTACTATTCCGGTAGGTAAGGATTCCATGTCTATGCGCACCGCATGGAAAGAAGAGGGTAAAGACAAAGCGGTGACTGCGCCCTTGTCGCTGGTGATTTCTGCGTTTTCTCCGGTCGTGGATGTGCGTCAAACCCTGACGCCACAACTCAGAACTGACAAAGGCGCTACCGATTTAATTCTGGTTGATCTTGGCAATGGCAAAAACCGTCTCGGTGGTTCTATCCTGGCGCAGGTTTACAACCAGCTTGGCCAAACACCTGCGGACCTGGATTCTGCCGAGC
>CAMLRI010000349.1 GCA_946482385.1 uncultured Cellvibrio sp. | reverse complement strand
GCGCGCTTTTGGATGACTTTCTCCGATAATTACCTTAAGCATCTGGAAGTGCTGGGCAATGTGGGCATGACGGGTATTGAGCCGGTGATGTTTGAAGGCCGCGAAATTGTGCCCCTGCAATTTTTAAAAGCGCTTTTGCCTGACCCCGCCAGCCTTGGCCCGCTAACCAAAGGCAAAACCTGTATTGGCTGCCTGGTGCAGGGCGTAAAAGATGGCCAACCAAAAACCCTATTTGTATACAACGTGTGCGATCACCAGGAGTGTTACCGCGAGGTAAAATCCCAGGCGATTTCCTACACCACCGGTGTTCCCGCCATGATTGGTGCCAAAATGATTTTGGAAGGCAAGTGGAAAAAACCAGGGGTGTGGAATATGGAGCAACACGACCCGGATCCTTTTATGGAAGACCTGAATAAATACGGCTTGCCCTGGCAGGTGGTGGAAATTGATCCCAGCGTAATGAAAGTGTGATGATGCAAAAGCGCGAATACTTCACCCATTTTGATCCCAACCGGGTGCCATCGCCCTGTTTTGTTATCGATAGGGCAGCGGTTGAGGATAATTTAAAAATCCTCAACCGCGTGCAGCGCGAAAGCGGTGCCAAGGTGTTGGGCGCCTTAAAAGCATTTTCATGCTGGAGCCTGGCGCCGCTGTTTCGCCAATATCTTTCCGGCACCTGCGCCAGCGGTTTGCACGAGGCTCGTTTGGGCAAAGAAGAGTTTGGCGGTGAAGTCCATTGCTATTCCGCCGCCTATAAAGAATCCGATTTGGTGGAAATTTTAAAAGTCGCCGACCATGTGTTATTTAACTCTTTTTCACAGTGGTCGCGCTTTAAATCCCTGGCGCTAGCTGCACAGCGCCAGCGCCCGGAATTGCAGTTTGGTATTCGCATCAATCCCGAGCACTCCGAAGGTGATGTGCCACTCTACGATCCCTGTGCGCCTTGCTCGCGCATGGGTGTACCTATTGCGCAATTTGAGCTGGCGCTGTCGGAAAATCCCGATGTGTTGGAGGGTATTAGTGGCCTGCATTTCCATACGCTTTGCCAGCAGGATTTGCCGCCCTTGCAGCGCACCCTGGTTGCTGTGAAAGAAAAGTTCGGTAAGTATTTTGATCGTATCGAATGGATTAATTTTGGCGGTGGCCACCATATCAGCCGCGAGGATTATCAGGTTGATGACTTGATTGCCATGATCAAATCATTCCGCGAACAATTTGGTTTGCAAGTTTATTTGGAACCTGGCGAAGCAGTGGCTATTCGCAGTGGTGTTTTAGTGGCCGAGGTGTTGGATATTACTTGGAACACTATGGCACAAGCGATTCTCGATACCTCGGCAACCTGCCATATGCCCGATGTATTGGAAATGCCTTACCGCGCCGATATTCTCGGCGCCGCCATGCCCAATGAATTGCCCCACACCTACCGCCTGGGCGGCATGACCTGTTTGGCGGGCGATGTAATTGGTGATTACTCTTTCGCACAGCCATTGCAAGTCGGCCAGCGTTTAATGTTCGATGATATGGCGCACTACACCATGGTCAAAACCACGACCTTCAATGGCATTAATTTGCCCGCCATTGCCCTGTGGGATTCGCGCACCAATGAGTTGGAAGTCATTCGCGAATTCGGTTACGAGGATTTTAAAGGGCGCTTGTCTTAAGTATCGCTTGTATTAACAGGGCTTGCCCTAAAGCTGCAAGCCTTACGAGAGAACCACAGGGAAAGTGAAACTGGCGCACATTTCACACACACCTCAATTGACCCTGGCTAATGCCATTGTTATAAGGTGCGTGCTGTAAATTGAACGCCAATTTCAAAAGGAATGGAATATGACCCAGATTAAAAATTCGGTAGGCAAGGGAGGCATGAACCTTCCTGTAGAAACCAACTACATCCAGCGTTTGCTGAATATCAAGCTCGCTAAAATCCATTATCCCCACAAGCTTTCAGTCGATGGCGATTGCGGCCCTAAAACCCAGGGTGCCATCCGCGACTTCCAGCAAAAAGTCCTCAGGTTTGCCCATCCAGATGGTCTTATCGAACCAGGTAAAACAACCTTTAAGAGGTTGGTTGAGGGTTTGCTTCCGGCAGAGTTGACAAAATGCTGGAACGAGGCAGTTGCCGCTGAAAATAAAGGCGTTATCAACCCTGCTGCCCGGGTTGCCAGTGCCACTAAAAGCAATAAGCCACTACCCGCCAAGTTGGTACCAATACCTGCCGTTGTGCCTGCTGCGGCCGCATCGGATTATTGCTTCCCGCTAGACACAGTCCCCAGCCTTGGCTATCAAAAAGGCGATGGCGCCCGTTACTTTGGTGCCCGGCGTAACGGTGGAGGTCGACTGCACGCAGGTTGCGATTTAATTGCCAAGCCAGGCACGCCGGTTTATGCGATTGCGGATGGGATTGTGGACTCTACCCCATACTATTTTTATGCAGGTACCTATGCGTTAGAGATTAAGCACAAAAAAGTGCACGTCCGTTATGGGGAAATCTTGCCCTCACATGCTGTCAGTCCGACATTGGATATTCTGCCAAATATCAAAAAAGGTACGATAGTTAAAAAGGGGCAGGTTATAGGTTATGTTGGAAAATTAAAGAGTGGTAGCTCTATGCTTCATTTTGAGGCTTACAGCGGTTCGTTAACTGGTCAAATGACCGTCAAAGGTAAAAGTGGTGGCCAATATAAGCGTAGGGCCGATTTGCTCGATCCTACCAATTTGCTTAATGGTGCGAAACTTAGTTTACCTGAAAAGGCAGAGGCTTTGGGTGATAAGCAAATTCGCGCTGCTATTCAATATGGTCTTGATGTGGCTAAAAATAAGGGGTTCTAGTATGGGTAAAAAAATATATTTTTTATTTTTTTTGATATTTTCTTCATTTTTAGGGGCTTGCGCTGAATCTGGTCAGTTGACTGCGAAGGAGCGAGATGGCGAAAAAGTTCATTGCGAAGAGATTGACAAACTTTTTTCTGCTTTTAAGGAGCCTTATATTTTTTACGATCAACCAGATGATTTTTCTAGGCGAGTTAGTGATTTTTTAAATGTTAAAGTAAATGAAGTCGTGGATTCTGGATTTGGTTCTGTTTTTCAGAATGTTGTGTATTCTAAAAAAAATGGAGATTGGCTGCTTGATGATGCGAAATTTATTTACGATGTGTATGCTGGAAAAGCGCACTTTTCAACTGCTGAGTTTATGTTGAATGGGGAATGTTTTTCTGGGTACGATAATTTTTATTCTCTTGCGAAAAAACATTGGGGAAAATCGGTCTATGATTCAGCAATAGATCCTGAGTTTGGGCTTGAGCAGGAGTGGCATCATGAAAGTGATGATGAGAATTCTTGGTGGGTGGTAAAAATTCAGGCACACTCTCAAGGCTATCATTTGAAAATAGCTAACACGCCCGCTCCA
>CAMLRI010000348.1 GCA_946482385.1 uncultured Cellvibrio sp. | reverse complement strand
CGGTGCAGAACAGGCCGTAAATCCAACCATCTTCGTGGGCAGTTAAACGCATGTCGTACACATTGGTATCGGGGCGCTCGGTTTCCGGCAGGGTGATGGGGTAATCCCAAAAGCGGAAGTTGTCGATACCGTTGGGCGATTCGGCAATAGCAAAAAAAGATTTGCGATCCACACCTTCCACGCGCACCGCCAAAATATATTTGCCCTGCCAGTAGAGCGCACCTGAGTTAAACGCAGCGTTTACGCCCTGGCGCTCCATTAAATATGGGTTGGTTTTTTCGTTAAGGTCGTAACGCCAAAAAATCGGGGCGTGGTCGGCAGTGAGAATGGGGTTTTCATAGCAGGTGTAAATGCCATTGCCCTGGGCACGCGGGGCATTTTTTTTGCTCACCAGGGCATTGTGCTGCTGCAACAGTGCCTGGACTTGTTGTTTGAATTGGCTCATAGGGGTATTCACTCCAGAGTTTGCTATTTGTCATCGGTGTTGGGTTACCGCCAAACATTCACCAGCAGTAACCGATTACAATTTTCGGGAAATTTTTTTTGCTTTTGCAGCGCGCTATTTCCCCCATAGCGCGCCACTTTTTTGTACTAGGGTTTGGCTTTTAACAGGCCCTCATCGGCCGTGCCCCGCAACAATTCCGGCGGGGTATCTGCCGGGTAGTCTTCGAGTTTTTGATACCAGTTAAACCAGAGCACCAGGCTGGTTACCGCTGCTACAGCCATAGCGGCCATAAATTCCGGCCACTCTCTGATCACCATAAAAATCGGTGCAGCTACCAGCGAGGTCTGCCAGACCACACCCACCACTACGTTGATGGCATCGCGCGCAAAATGCGGGTTGGCGGCCACCTGTGGATAATCTTTTTGCACCTCGGCCAACACCGGCGCCCAAAAGCCCCAGGGGCGCACTTTGAGGTAAAACTTTTTCAGCACCGCCATATCGTCGGGCGCGGTGAGCAGCGAGCCGAGCACACAGGCGGCGATACAGGCGAGGAACATAAAGGGGAAGGCCTGGATGGGCGCTATATCGGTAAAAATCAGCGGAAAGGCAATGGCAAAGCCGGTCACCATGCCCCAGAAATATCCGTAGCCGTTAAAGCGCCACCAGTACCACTTGAGCACATTGGAGGCGGTGTAGCCGCCATAGAGGGCGCTGACAATCCAACCGATAATTTGGTTGAGGCTGGGAATAAAAAAGCCAATGCACACACCAAAAATCACAAACAACACCGACACCAGATAACTTAATTTCACATAGGTTTTGGCATCGGCATTGGGGTTGAAGTAGTGCTTGTAAATATCGTTGACCACATAGGCGGGCGCAGCGTTAACCGTGGCGGCAAAAGTGGACATAAAGGCCGCCAGCAAACCGGCGATCAATAAACCGAGCAAACCGCTGGGCAGTAAATTGCCGGCCAACACCATCGGCAGGATTTGCTCAAAGTCGAGCTGGCTGCCCATGCCGTTGAGGTCATCCATAAAAAAGCCAATGGCCAATACGGTTAAACCGGCAATCAACATATAGCGCGGGAACATCAGCACCACAGTGACAAAGCCGCTCATCTTGGCCGCTTCGCGCGGGGTTTTGGCGGAGAGTACCCGCTGCATGTCGTAAGTGGGTTGCGGCCCGGCCATGCTTTGCAGCACGCCTTTAAACAACATCAGCATAAAAAAGATGGTGAACAGCTCGTAGCCATCGGCATCAATTTTGGCTTGGGCGGCGGCGAGTTTTTGCGACCAATCCAGGTGCAATTCCCAACCGAACAACACACTGGTCCAGCCCTCGGGCACAGCGGCGTTCAGGGTTTCCGGCGAGACTTTCATCATGGCGATTATGCCCACCGCCACGCAGGCGATAGTCATAATGAAAAATTGCATCACCTCGGTGAACACCACACTGAACATACCGCCCTTGACCACATACACAGTTGTGATGGCGGTGATGATCAAACCGTAATACACATCATTTAAATGCTCGTCGGTTGACAGCTGCCAGGGCATAAACACTGCCGCAAATTTGCCGATGCCAATAAAACCGTAGGCGATAAAACCAATCACATTCACCAGCGCAAACAGCACCACAATCAAATGCGACAGGCGCGCGCCCTTGCCTTCGCCAAAGCGGAAAGTAATCCACTCAGCACCGGTCATCACCCCCGAGCGGCGCAGCCAGGCGGAGAGGAACACCATCAGGAAAATCTGGTTGAACACCGGCCACAGCCAGGGGATGTAAATGCTGGTAAGGCCATACACAAACAGCAAATACACCAGCCACATGGTGCCGGAAATATCGAACATGCCCGAGGCATTGGATAAGCCCAGCTGCCACCAGGAGAGTTTATTGCCACCTAAAAAGTAACTTTTGATATCGCGCGAGGCGCGGCTGGCAATCCAAAAACCCACCAACAGGGTTGCAAGTATGTAAGCCAAAATAATGGCTATATCGAGAAGAGGAAGGCTCATCAACTTATTCCGCTTATTATGGATTTATGGGTGCAGCGACCTGCCAACCCCAACTCACCTAAAGGCAAGCATATAACACTCATGACTATAAGCCATGCACAACAATAATGTAACCGTTTACATATTTTTTTTCTAGTCTCTTGTGCATCGCTGTAGTAAATTTCGGTAAAAAAAGGGCCAGGACTACATCGGCAGCCTCCCCAAGCCCGCCCGGTGTGCATGGATTACATTAATAAAGCCCTACCCGGCGCCCTCGCCAGCCAATGGCTGCTATCCGCCAACCCGTTTCCAGACCATCCAACAAGGGAAAACCATGTCCAATATTCGCGATGTCGCGCGCCTGGCCGGCGTTTCTGTTGCCACTGTCTCCCGCGCCCTCAGCAACCCGGAAAAAGTCTCACCCGAAAGCCTGGAAAAAGTGCACAAGGCCATAGCCGAAGTGAGTTACCGCCCCAATATGCTGGCGCGCAACTTCCGCTCGGCGCGTGCCTATGCGGTAGTAGTGCTGGTGCCGGATATCGCCAACCCCTTCTATTCCCTGTTTATCCGCGCCCTGGAAGACCGCGCCCACCAAAAGGGCTATGCGGTACTGCTGGGCGACACCCGCGGTACCCCCGAGCGGGAGCTGGAATACATCCGCCGGGTGGAAACCCGCCTGGCCGACGGCATAGTGCAACTGCGCCCCAGTTCGGAAAAAAGCCAGAACAACATCCCGCCCGATGTGCCCTGCGTAAACGCCTGCGGCTGCGAATACACCACCGGCCCAGCCATCCGCATCGACAACCGCGCGGCGGCGCGCAGCATGGTGGAATACCTTATCTCCCTGGGCCACAAACGCATTGGCGTTATCTCCGGCCTCAAGGACAACCCCCACGCCATCGACCGCCTGGAGGGCTACAAAGAAGCCCTGGCCAGCGCCGGCATCCCATTTGAAAAAGAGTTGATC
>CAMLRI010000347.1 GCA_946482385.1 uncultured Cellvibrio sp. | reverse complement strand
AGCCGATGATCTCGCCCTGCAGATCACACAGTTGGTTAAACATCATGAGCCCTAAGCAACCCGAGTCGGCAACGCGGCTTTTTTTGCGCCTGTTTGCACTCATCCAGCCCTACCGTAAACCCATACTCAGGGGAGTCATAGCGGCTCCCCTGATGGGGTTATTGAGCCTGGCACCGCCCTATTTCACCAAGCTGTTGTTTGACCAGGCCGGCGTGGGTTATGACTATTCGTTAATGACACTGCTGGTGATTGGCATACTCAGTTTTTCCATTGCCTCGGCATTGGCCGAAGCCACGCTCAGTTATTACTCCAATTACCTCAATATTAAATTGGAAAGTAACCTGCACCTGCTGTTTTTTAACCATGTACAACACCTGCCCTACCGCTTTTTTTATCAGCGCCAAACCGGTGAAATTTCCAGCCGCTTCCAAGAGCTAAAACAAGCCCTGGAAAGTGTGCACAGTTTTTTAAATATCAGCGTCGGCCAGGGGATTTATTTACTGCTCATTCCGCCTTTTTTATTCTGGATGCATTGGCAACTGGCATTGATTGCCATAGCAACCCTGCCAATCACCTCCGCCATTGTGTACTGGACCAGCAGGCAATTGCGCAACACCTGGCGCCATGTAGTGGAATCCCACGCAGACCTGGAGGCCACCCAGGTGCAAATGCTCAACCAAATTGCCAGCATCAAACTTTTGCAGCTGGAGGCGCACAATTACCAAAAAACCTCGCGCCAGCTAACCCGGGTGCTGCACGCACACCTGCGCGCCCAGGGCATAACTGCACTGTTACAACTCACCGAAAAACTGGTCAATATTTTATCCCTGGCGATTTTCACCTGGTTTGGCTGGCGCTTTGTCATGCGCGGCGAAATCAGCCTGGGGGATTTTGTCGCCTTTACCGCTTACATTGGTTACCTGCGCTACCCGGCCACCGACATCATTGGTTTTTTTAGCCAGTTCCAACATTGGGCGGTGCATTTAAAACGCATTTTTGAATACCTGGATACCGCAACCGAACAAAATTCCCTGCAGGCCACCCAGGTGGCAAGCTCACCAAATTCGGCCATTGCGCCAAGCAGCATTCAAATTCGGAATCTATCTTTTGCCTACCAAGCCGATGAGCCGGTATTAAAAAATATTTCGCTGGATATTCACCCGGGGGAATTGCTCGCCATTACCGGCACCAGTGGCTCGGGCAAGTCCAGTTTGCTGCGTTTGTTAACCCGTATGGAAACTGGCTACCAAGGCAGCATCACAATCGGCGGGCAAGCGCTGGAGGAAATCCCCCTGCACCTATGGCGCGCGCAGATTGCCGTGGTAGCGCAAGATGTCGAGCTATTTAGCGGCAGCCTGCGCGACAACCTCTATATGGGCACAGGCCGGCACTGGGATAACAGTGAAGATCGCGCCGCCCTGCAAGAGGTGATTCGCATTTGTGCGCTGGAAGAATTAATTGCCACCCTGGCCGAGGGGCTGGACACCCAGGTGAGCGAGCGGGGCGTGAGTTTTTCCGGGGGCCAGCGCCAACGCATTGCCCTGGCGCGGGCGCTGTTGCGGCAAACGCCCTATATCTTTTTGGATGAAGCCACGGCGCATTTGGATCAAGCCACCGAAACCCGGGTGATCCAACAAGTTTTTGCCCAGCTGCGCCGCACCGGCACCAGCCTGGTGATGATCACTCACAACCAAACCATCGCCCAACAGGCCGACAGGTGCGTACAGATTGAACATGGCCAATTGGCAATATCGGGTAATGCTGCGCAACCAACAGCCACTATAGAGCCTGCCCGCCAACTGCCCGAGGTGACACCATGAACCGGCCAAGCACTCAACAGCCCGGCGCTGAACCACAGCACCAACTGCCGCACTTGACTGAGCCGGCGCACTGGGGCGTTTTTTTTACCCGCCACCTGGTGTTAGTGCTCTTGGCGATTGTGGCACTGCTGGGATTTGGCATGTGGCTGGCGGCCAGCAACACCCTGATCGAGCAGCGCCATAGCGCCACACTGATTGAACAAAAACCCTGTAGCCCTGGCCAGCCCACTGTGGCCGAGCTGCTATGCCTTAGGTTAAGCATCCCCCGCGCACTGGCCACAGGGGCAGATGGTTCTTGGCAATATGGCACCGTGCAGCTGCGCGTTGAATTTGAAAACCCCGCCACCTATACCCGCACCAGCCGCGATACCTGGGCCGAGCCGCTGGATGAATATCGCGAGGCACCGCGCGCGCAAGCCGTCGACCAAGTAATTTACCAAGCAAGCCTGGCCAGGCCCGCAGCGCAACCGCAAATTAAACAGCTGCTGGTGATCAGCAACACAACCTCAGCCTGGAGTATTTTTTGTGCATGGTTTAGTGCCCGCTTGCCCCACTGGCAATAGCAACACAAGGTTAACGGGCGATGCCCCGGTGCCACAGCAACCACAGCAACCACCGCTTAAAATCGGCATTATCGACAGCGGTATTGCGCTGGATTTTTTGCGCCTGAGTGCAACCCCCATAGCGGCAGCGGCGCGCTTTAGTATCGACTGGCAAGCAAAACGCCTGATTACCCAGCGCTACGATCACAGCGACCTCGGCGCCTGGCTGGCCGGCAGCCAAGCGCTCGACCTGGAGGATGAAACCGGCCACGGCACTGCGGTATTAAGCATTGTGCAGCGCCACTTACAGCGCCCGGCGGTTTATTACATTGCCAAGATATTGGATAGCCAGATGAGCGGCTCGGCCATTTGCCTTACCGAAGCCATAAATTGGCTGGTGGATGAATGCGCGGTGGATGCCATTAATATGAGCCTGGGCAGCGACAATTTTCAGTGGCGCGAGCGGGTGCAAACCGCCGTGAACAAAGCGCGCGCCAACCAGTGTTTGCTGTTTGGCGCGGCGGGCGATATTCCCACCCTGCCCTCAGAAGCGGAGGGCGTGATGAGCGTGGGCATTGCCCAACAACCGGAAAAACTGCCCAGGCGCATCGACTGGATGGCACTGGATAGCGAGATAGCTATTTTTCAACACAGCCGCTGGCAGACAGTCCCTATGTCAACCAGCTATGCATGCCCGCTGCTGCTGGCATGCACATTCAATGCAGATCACGCCAATACACATTACTCCAACAAATAAACCACATACACCTGGGCGCTGAGTTTCATCAGCCCCGGCTCAAAAGGCTCGCCGCCGGTACGCTGCAGCGACATGGCATCGGCCTTCATGCCCGCCGGGCTGCCCATCAATTCGCGGGCCGGCAGCAATTGCCAGCGCTCGTTGCCGCGATTGTTAAATTCCGAAATCGACCAGGGCGCCGCCAGTTTTTTGCCCTGGGATTTTGCCAAGCGCTCGGCGCGCGCGCGGGCATCGGCCATGGCCGCCACCTGGGCTTTATTTTCCAACTCCTGCTTGTTGCTGAGGCTAAGGTTGGTG
>CAMLRI010000346.1 GCA_946482385.1 uncultured Cellvibrio sp. | reverse complement strand
AGGAAGCCGAATAACCAATGTGCGATAAATTTTAGCGATAGAACGAAGCAGAACAGAGGATGAGGACATTCCAAAAATCCAGTTGGGAGCGGATCAATCAGGCGCCACGAAAGCCGACCCGAAAAAAACGCTATATAAACAAGACCGCCGAGAGTCGGCATAAGGTGCCCGGCATTATGCCAGCCAGCGTACCTGAAAACAGTAAAAAGCCTATTAACTCAACGCATTTGCAACGATTTGTTACAAAGGTCAATCGCTTTTTTTATGCCCATCACTATGCCCCAAAGAGCGATCCGGACAGAGTAGATCGCGCACCCGCTGCTTAAGTTCCTTGGCCTCGGGAAAGCCACCGTCGCGCACCCTGTCCCACACCAGCTCGCCATCCAGCCACACATGGAAGATACCGCCAGTTCCCGGGTGCAGGGCAACCTCGTCCAGCTCGCCATCAAAGGTGCTCAGCAGCTCCTGCGCCAGCCAGGCGGCGCGCAGCATCCAGCGGCACATGTTGCAGTAGTGGATCACCACCCGGTGATTGGCTTGGGGAATGCAGGGAAGTTGATCATCAGTCATTCGATTGCTCTTTCATGGATGAATTTACTAGAATCGGGGCACAAGACCAAAAGCGACACATTGGCACCAAAATCAACCAAAAACCGGCTTTATTCGCCGCACTTGACGGCTTTTACCCACAACCGGTGTTTGTCGCGCTTATTACCAGGGTATGGCCTGGGCAGCTTAACACTTGCCCGCTTCCCCATAATACGGACAGCCAGATGTTAAAGCTTCACTTCAAAGACCATCGCCAGCCGCCCCTGTGGGTGGTCGAAAAGCTATACACCATAGGCTCCGCACCCGATAACCAGCTAGTCATCGACGATGACACTGTAGACCCCCACCACGCCCGCCTGCACCAAGAGGAAGACAAGTTTTTCCTGCGCGACAACAACAGCCGCCACGGCTGCTTTGTGAACGGCCAACGCATTACCTACAAGGCTATTTTACCTGGCGACATCATCCGGCTCGGCAACACCGAAATTATTGTGCTCGACCCCCGCAGCCTGCCCGAAAAGGAAGCCTACCAAGCCCCCTGGCGCCTGGTGTCCGACAGCAACTGGCTGGCGGGCAAGCAGTTTCTGGTTTTCCCCGGCCACACCCTGGTGGTCGGCCGCGGCAACAAGTGCGATATGGTCATCCCTGGCAGCCATTTATCGCGCCGCCATGCCGAAATCAGCGTGGAGGGCAACCACCTGCGCATCAAAGACCTGGGCTCCGCCAACGGCACCTTCCTCAACGAGGTGCAAATCCACAATGCCACTGCCAATAACGGCGACCGCTTGCGCCTGGATGTGTACAGCTTCCGCATTGTCGCGCCCGATACCGACGCCGGCAAAACCCGCCTGCGCAAACCCATCGACGAACTGGCCAAACCCATAGAGCGCAAGCAGCTCAGCAACCAACCCAAACGCTGGAAAACCCGCCCCACCTCCCCCGGCAACCGCATAGAATCCAGCGACCAGCAACGCCATCACCGCGCCATCTGGCTGGCACTGGGCGCCGCTGTGCTGGCGGGGCTGAGCATATTGGCCATATTGCTGTGGTAGAATCCGCGCCTGTTTGATTAACCCTGCCTAGGAAAACACCATGAGCTTTGAACTTGTACCCGCCGGCAAAAGCCTGCCCGACGACTTTTACGTTGTGATCGAAATTCCCGCCAACAGCAGCATCAAATACGAAATCGACAAGGACACCAACAGCCTGTTTGTCGACCGCTTGGTGAGCACACCCATGTACTACCCCTGCAACTATGGCTACATCCCGCAAACCCTGTGCGGCGATGGCGATGCCGCCGATGTATTGGTGGTATTTCCCCAGCCAGTGCAAGCGGGTTCTGTGATTCGCTGCCGCCCCCTGGGCGTGTTGAAAATGACCGACGAAGCCGGTGAAGATTCCAAGATTGTTGCCGTGCCCCACGACAAGCTCACCAGCCTTTACAGCAAAGTGCAAAAGCTGGAAGACCTGCCCGAAATCACCATCAAGCAAATCGAGCACTTCTTCGAGCACTACAAAGACCTGGAAAAAGGCAAGTGGGTAAAAGTAGCCGGCTGGGGCGGTGTAGAAGAAGCCCGCGCCGAGATCCTCAAGGCCGCCGAAACCTACAACAAGCAAAAGTAATATCCAGCAATACCGGGGGCGCCAGCCCCCAAGCTCCCGCGAGAGACCGGCAGGCACAAGCCTGCTGGGGGAGCCAAGCAACATACGCAGGGATATGCGACCACAATAAAAACCAGTAAAAACACCCAAAGAAACTGCGCACCAACAGCTGCGGTTTCAACAAAAACAATTTGAGGTTTTTACTATGCAAGTCTCCACCCACAAGCTCTCGCTACGCGAGAAAGTTGGCTATTCCCTGGGGGATGCAGCGGCCAATTTTGTTTGGCGCAGCGGTTTTTTTATTCCCGTGTTTTACACCGACACTTTTGGCCTGGCCGCCGCCCACGCCACCATTTTGATTTTAATTGTGCGCCTGTCGGATGGCATTACCGACATCATGATGGGTTCCATTGCCGACCGCACCAACACCAAACAGGGCAAGTTCCGCCCCTGGATACTCTGGTCCACACCTTTCCTGGCGCTATTTCTTGCGCTGATTTTTACCACACCCGATTTCAGTTACACCGGCAAAATTATTTACGCCTTTATTATTTATTTTTGTTTAACCCTGGCCTACACCGCCAACAATGTGCCCTATGGCGCGCTCATGGGAGTAATGACCGATAGCGTAAGCGAGCGCGCCAGCCTGTCGAGCTTCCGTTTTATTGGCGCGTTTAGCGGCGGCCTGTTGGTAATGGCCAGCCTGCCTTACCTGGTGGGCAAATTGGGGGAAGGCAATGAGGCGATTGGCTACCAGCGCACCATGCTGATTTTTGCCGCACTGCTGGTGGTGTTTTTACTGATTACCTACAAAAGCACCCGCGAGCGCATTAAACCCCAGGTGCAACACTCGCTGCCTTTCTGGGCAGAAATGAAAGATTTGTTTTGCAACCTGCCGGTGATTTTGGTGCCGGTGCTGGGGATCAGCCTATTCATTATCAGCCTCACCCTGGAAAATTGGCCGAACCTGAAATACCTGGCCGCCCTGCTGATGCTGGCGAGCTTTGCCTTCACCCTGTACCTGCGCAACCGCCTGATTCGCCGCCCCGCCGATAGCCTCAGCCACACCCAACAGGACCTGGCCGATTTGCTCACCAATAAACCCTGGCTGATCCTGCTTGGCGTGGGCATTATGTTTGGCCTGTTCACCGTAGTGCGCCCCAGTGCCGCCAGCTATTACTTTAAATATTACCTGGAGCGCCCCGATCTGATTGGGGTGTATTTTGCCATTACCCTCCTGGCCTCACTGGCCGCCGCCATAGCCAC
>CAMLRI010000345.1 GCA_946482385.1 uncultured Cellvibrio sp. | reverse complement strand
CCTCCGTGTTGTTAGGCAAGCGTGAGCGCGCCAAAGCGGCATTTGAACATGCATCTATCTTGAATCGCGATTTAAGTGCGGCCTATATAGAGTTGGCCGATATTCATTTGCAAGATCAAAACTATGCCGATGCCAAGCAGCAACTGGATCGTTTTATGGCGTTGAGTCCTGCCAGTGCCAGGGCATTGCTATTAGGAATTCGTTTGGAGCGCATTTTTGGCAACAAGGATAAAGAGGCCAGTTATGTGTTGATGCTCAAAAATAAGTTTCCCTATTCCAAAGAGTATTTGGAATACAAAGAGACGATGAGGCACTGAGTTGTGCCGCTTTGTTGCTGCTGGGTTAGTAAGACGTGAACCGAGATAAACAATGACGACAGAAGATTACAGCGAAGCCAAAGCAAAATCGTCCCATGGCGAATTGTCGGCGGGAACCATCCTGGCGGCGGCCCGTGAGCGGGTAGGTTTGTCGCAGCAGCAAGCGGCGGATGAGTTATACATGACCCTGGGCAAGGTGCGTGCGCTGGAAAATGACGAATACGAGCGCTTGCATTCGGATACTTTTATTCGCGGTTATCTGCGCGCCTATGCCAACCTTCTCAAAATCGATGTAGAGCAGGTATTGGCTGCTTATGAGCGGCAAACACAGCAGGCTGCTTTCCATGAGCGCCAGCAACCCGGAGCCGATGAGGTATCGGGCAATAAAATGTGGTTATTTGTGGGCTTGGTGCTGCTGGCGTTGCTGGTGATGTGGTTGATATCTGTGTGGTTTTTAGATAACAAAAAAGCCCCGGAATACCCTGTCGCCAACCTGGTTTCCAGTGGTGAACCACTGGCTATTGCCAGCTCATCTGCAGCGGCAACTACTGAGGCTCAATCCAGTGATGCTCAATCCAGTGTGCATCAGGATCCTATGCTGCTTGTGCCTGTTGCTGAAACTGCAGCGGCACTAACTCAAGCCGCTCCTGGAGCGTCGCTAGCTGCCGCTCCAGAGGCGAGCGAGCCTGAAACTCCCGTGGCCAGTTCGGCGGTGTCCGGGGTGCAATCTTCATTGGGGTTGGATCAATTGCACTTTGTGTTTAGCGATGAATGTTGGTTGGAAGTGAGCGACTCCCGTGGCGATGTTTTGGCGACTGAATTGCAGCGTCCGGGCAGTAGTTTGACCGTTAGCGGGCGCGCGCCATTTGATGTGAAATTGGGTAATGCCCCTGCAGTTACCCTGAGTTTAAATGGTAAGCCTGTGGCTATTAATGTTGCACCCGGCACACAGGTGTTGACCTTGAAGTTGGCTCCTTAATACTGGCCTTGGCTCCCTGATATTGATTGAGTAAGCGCGTTGGCGCTCTGGATTAGCTATGCATTGTGAGTCTCCGATTATTCGCCGCAAATCCCGCCAGATTATGGTGGGCAATGTTCCCGTAGGCGGCGGCGCACCTATATCGGTGCAGAGTATGACCAATACCGAAACCACCGATGTGGCCGCCACAGTGGAACAAATCCGCCGCATTCAGGCGGCCGGCGCCGATATAGTGCGGGTGTCCGTACCGACCATGGAGGCGGCCGAAGCGTTTGGTGCGATTCGTAAACAAGTGACCATTCCTCTGGTGGCGGATATCCATTTCGATTATCGCATCGCTTTGCGTGTGGCCGACTTGGGTGTGGATTGTTTGCGCATTAACCCCGGTAATATTGGCCGCGAAAAACGCATCAAGGCGGTGGTCGATAAAGCGCGCGATCTCAATATCCCTATTCGTATAGGTGTTAATGCCGGTTCATTGGAAAAAGATCTGCAAAAAAAATACGGCGAGCCAACACCCGATGCCCTTGTGGAATCAGCGCTGCGCCATGTGGAAATTCTCGACCAATTGAATTTTCATAATTTTAAAGTCAGTGTTAAGGCCTCCGATGTGTTTATGGCCGTGGCGGCTTACCGCAAGCTGGCCACATTGATAGAGCAGCCGCTGCACTTGGGGATTACCGAAGCCGGTGGTTTGCGCTCGGGTACAGTCAAGTCGGCAATCGGCTTGGGCGCACTTTTGATGGATGGTATCGGCGATACCATTCGCGTATCCCTTGCTGCGGATCCCGTGGAAGAAATCAAAGTTGGTTGGGATATGTTGCGCAGCTTAAAAATTCGCAGTAAAGGTGTGAATTTTATCGCCTGCCCCAGCTGTTCACGGCAAAACTTTGATGTGATTAAAACCATGAATGATCTGGAGCAGCGCGTTGAAGATATTACTGTGCCGCTGGATGTGGCGGTGATTGGCTGCGTGGTGAATGGCCCCGGTGAAGCCAAAGAGGCTGATTTGGGATTGGCTGGCGGCACCCCGAGCAATTTAATTTACATTGATGGCGAACCTAACCAAAAACTGACCAACGAAAATTTGGTAGATAACCTGGAGCGGTTAATTCGTGCCAAAGCGGCACAAAAGCAGGCGCAAATGGATGCGGACGCCCAAAATATTATTGCTCGAGCTTAATGAGGGTTAAGGGTAAAAATTGAAAAAGATCCAAGCAATTCGCGGCATGAATGATCTGCTGCCCAGTGATTCCCCCCAGTGGCAATATGTGGAAGCGGTAGTCACCGATATTCTGGCGCGCTATGGCTATCAGGAAATTCGCTTTCCTATTGTTGAAGCCACTGAGTTGTTCAAGCGCTCTATCGGTGAAGTGACCGATATTGTCGAAAAAGAAATGTACACCTTCGCAGATCGCAATGGCGACAGCCTGACCCTGCGCCCCGAAGGTACTGCATGTTGTGTCCGCGCCTGTGAAGAACACGGTCTGCTGTACAACCAGACCCAGCGCCTGTGGTACATGGGGCCTATGTTTCGCCACGAGCGCCCACAAAAGGGCCGTTATCGCCAGTTTCACCAAGTGGGTGTGGAGGCCTTTGGTATCCAGGGGCCGGATATTGATGCAGAAGTATTGTTACTGAGCGCGCGTATATTGCGCGAGTTGGGTGTGGGCGACGCAGTCACCTTGCAAATTAATTCATTGGGCAGCAGTGCAGCGCGAGCTGCTTACAAAGAGGCATTGGTTGACTATCTCAACCAGGTGCAAGATCAGCTCGATGAAGACAGCAAGCGCCGCCTGACAAGCAACCCGCTGCGCATACTGGATTCCAAAGACGCCAACACCCAGGCCTTGCTCAATAATGCCCCGGTATTGCTCGACTATCTCGATGAGGAATCGCGTGAACATTTTACCGGCTTGCGCGCCTTGCTGGATGCTGCCGGTGTTGCCTATCAGGTCAATCCGCGTTTGGTGCGCGGGCTGGATTATTACAGCCATACGGTGTTTGAAATTACCTCCACCAATCTGGGCGCCCAGAATGCCGTTTGTGGCGGCGGTCGCTATAACCGTCTGGTGGAAGAACTGGGCGGGCCGGAAACCTATTCGATGCTGCAGCTCAATGAATGGATTGCC
>CAMLRI010000344.1 GCA_946482385.1 uncultured Cellvibrio sp. | reverse complement strand
GCGCGGCCCTCCATGGTGCGGATATTCAGGCCTTCGGCAACCGCATCGAATAGGTAATCTTCCAGAGGGACAGCCAGTTCGATCATGCGCTCGAACTTGTCCGGGCCTATCTGGCGCACCAGTGTGTCCGGGTCTTCGCCTTCGGGCAGGAATAGGAATTTCACTGTGCGGCCATCGGTCATGGTGGCCAGGGAGGCGTCCAGGGCGCGCAGTGCGGCGCTGCGCCCGGCCTTGTCGCCATCGAAGCAAAACACCACTTCATTGGTGTATTTAAAGGCGCGGTCGAGGTGGTCCGGGCCGCAGGCGGTGCCCAGGGTGGCTACGCCATAGCCGATACCAAATTGCGCCAGGCTGACCACATCCATATAGCCTTCCACCACTAGCAGGCGCGGCAGCTCGCGGTAGGCGAGGCGTGCTTCGTAGAGGCCGTAAAGTTCCTGGCCTTTGTGGAATACCGGGGTTTCGGGGGAGTTGAGGTACTTGGGTTTGTCGTCGCCCAGCACCCGGCCGCCAAAGCCGATGACCCGGCCGCGGGTGTCGCGGATGGGGAACATGATGCGGTGGCGGAAGCGGTCGTAGAGTTTCTTTTCCTGCTCTTGATGAATCAGCATGCCGCCTTCGATCAGCAGGTGCTTGTCATCGTCAGAGTTGCCCAGTGCTTTGAGCAGGTTATCCCAGCCGGGCGGGGCAAAGCCGACGCCGTAGGCTTTGGCGGTTTTGCCATCCAGGCCGCGATTTTTCAGGTAGTTGACCGCCAGGTGCTTGCTGGGGTGCTGGCGCAGTTGCTGTTGGTAAAACTCGTCGGCCTTTTCCAGTAGCGTGTAAATACTGCGCTTTTCCTGCTCGCGCTTGACCTCGGCTTCGCTCTGCACTTCGCGCGGTACTTCGAGGCCGTTAACCCGCGCCAGTTGCTCCACTGCCTCGGGGAAGCTGAGGCGCTCGTAATCCATCACAAAGCCCAGGGCGTTGCCACTGGCACCGCAGCCAAAGCAGTAATAGAACTGCTTTTCCGGGCTGACGGTAAACGAGGGGGTTTTCTCTTCGTGGAAGGGGCAGCAGGCGCTGTAGTTTTTGCCGGTGCGCTTGAGTTTGACGCGCGAGTCAACCACATCAACTATATCGACGCGGTCGAGCAGGTCATCAATAAAGCTTTGCGGAATCAGGCCGGCCATAGGCTTATCGCTTGAGGGGGTGAAAAGCCAGTATAGAGGGTAAGGTGTGGGGCGCTAAATCTGTGCTGGCCAGGTTTAGCTTTAGTTGCCCAGTTTGGCTTTAAGCAGTTTGCTCACTTCGCCCATATCGGCGCGGCCCTGTACCTGGGGTTTGATCAGCGCCATGGCTTTGCCCATATCGCGCGCTTCGCTAACACCGGCGGCGGCTATGGCCTGGGTGACTATGGTATCCAGCTCGGCAGGGGTGAGTGCGGCGGGCAGGAATTGCTGGATCTCGCCGATCTCGTAGGCTTCCTGGTCGGCCAGTTCGGCACGATTGGCGGCACGGTACTGTTGCTCGGAGTCGCGGCGTTGCTTGACCATTTTATCGAGCACGGCCAGTACACGGGCGTCATCCAGTTCGATGCGCTCGTCGACTTCGATTTTTTTGAATTCAGACATAACAAGACGCAAAACCGCAACGCGCTCCTTCTCTTTGGCGCGCATTGCGGTTTTTAAGGCATCATTTATGCGGTCTTTCAGCGATGTATTGCTCATAGCGACTGTCTGATAAGGGCTGGCGTGCGGTTGATTGCTGTCGCCAGGGATTGGACCAGTGTTACAAGTTACATGCAGGGCCGGGGTGCCGGGGCACTCAGGCCTTACCGGCCTGGATTAATACAGGCGGGTAAACTTTTTGGATTCGCGCTGAACCTTTTTAGCGTGACGCTTAACAGCGGCAGCTGCTTCGCGCTTGCGCACGGTGGTGGGCTTCTCGTAGCACTCGCGGGCGCGTACGTCAGCCAGGATGCCGGCTTTTTCACAGGCGCGCTTGAAGCGGCGCAGGGCAACGTCAAAGGGTTCGTTTTCTTTAATTTTTACTGAAGGCATGTGTTTACCCGTGTTCAATACAAAGTGATTAGATACAACAAATGATGTCTTGCTACGGCGCTGCCCAGGGCGGGCGGCATCCGGCTATCCAAGGGGTGCGGATTCTATACCCTTATGCAGGGGGCTGCAACCTTGCCTGGGTGGCGCTTGTCGGCCTGGCTCGACCGGGGGCTGCCGGAGCCGCTTCTGGCTCTCGGGCGGATCAGCCTATATCATACGCCCCCTCCCGATTGCCCTGGTAAAGAGGCCGATGTATGCGAGTGTTGGGGCTTGAAACCTCCTGTGATGAAACCGGCGTTGCTGTCTATGACAGCGAGCGCGGCCTCTTGGCCCATCGCCTATACAGCCAGGTGAAACTCCATGCCGAATACGGCGGTGTGGTGCCCGAGCTGGCCTCCCGCGACCATGTGCGCAAACTCCTCCCTCTTATTAATGAAGTGATGGCCGCCAGCGGTTCCTCGGCAGGCGATATTAACGCCATTGCCTATACCTCCGGCCCTGGGTTGATTGGGGCGTTGATGGTGGGGGCGGCTTTTGGCCGCTCCCTGGCCTATGCCTGGGGGGTGCCCGCCATAGGCGTACACCATATGGAGGGGCACCTGCTGGCGCCCATGCTGGAGGCCAGCCCGCCGACATTCCCGTTTGTGGCGCTGCTGGTATCGGGCGGTCACACCCAGTTGGTGCAGGTGGATGCCATAGGCGAGTATCAGTTGCTGGGCGAGTCTATCGACGATGCGGCCGGCGAGGCCTTCGACAAAGCGGCCAAGATGCTGGATTTGGATTACCCCGGCGGCCCGCAAATTGCGAAGTTGGCAGAGCAGGGCGATATAACCCGTTTTAAATTCCCGCGCCCCATGGTGGATCGCCCCGGCTTGGAATTCAGCTTCAGCGGTTTGAAAACTGCCACCCTTACGGCGGTGAATGCGCACAAACAAGCCAATGGCTTGCCCGATGACCAAACCTGCGCGGATATTGCCTGCGCCTTCCAGGCGGCGGTGGTGGACACCCTGGTGATCAAATGCAAGCGCGCCCTGGAGCAGACGGGCATGAAAACCCTGGTGATTGCCGGCGGGGTATCGGCCAATAAAAAGCTGCGCGCCGATTTGGAAACCGAGCTGGCCAAAATAGGCGCGCAGGTTTTTTACGCGCGCCACGAATTTTGCACCGACAATGGCGCCATGATTGCCTATGCCGGTTGCCAGCGTTTATTGGCTGGCCAGCATGAAGGCCTGGCGATCAATGTGAAGGCGCGCTGGCCGCTCGATAGTTTGACGCCGCTTTGACCTCCCGCCTCCAGAGAACTATCCCCAGAGAACTATCCCCCAAGAGATAAGCCCCAAGAGATAAGCCCCATGGATATTGTTTACATCCGCGATCTGCGTATCGACACCA
>CAMLRI010000343.1 GCA_946482385.1 uncultured Cellvibrio sp. | reverse complement strand
CGGTGAACGTGCTCAGCGGCGACAAACTGCGCGACCGCCAGGCATCCACCCTGGGTGAAACCCTTAAACACGAAGTGGGGGTGCATTCCAGCTACTACGGCCCTGTGGCCAGCAGCCCGATTATTCGCGGCCTGGAAGGCCCCCGGGTGCTGATCGCCCAAAACGGCCTGGATGTTGGCGACGCCTCCCGCGTGGGCCCTGACCACGCGGTTACCAGTGAAGCCAGCACCGCCCGTCAAATCGAAATCCTGCGCGGCCCCGCCACCCTCTTTTACGGCAGCGGCGCCATTGGCGGCGTGGTGAATGTGGTGGATGACCGGGTGCCGGCAACCACCGATACCTATGGCGAATGGCGCATCCAGCAGGATTCGGTGGCGGATGACCAACTCATTTCCGCCAGCGGTAATACCGGCCTGGGCGACCTGGCGCTGCACCTGGATGGTTTTTGGCGCGATGCCGGCGATTACAAAATTCCCGGCCCGGCGGCCGTGGAAACCGGGGAAGAACATGAAGAAGAAGGCCATGAGCACGACAACAGCAAGCGCCTGGCCAACTCCTTTAGCGAAGCCCAGGGCATTAACCTGGGCGCCAGCCTGATGGTGGATGCCGGCTATGTAGGCCTGGCCTATGGCCACCTGGAGCGCCAATACGGCATACCCGGCCACAGCCATGGCGATCACGGCGAGGAAGACGCAGAGGAAACCGCCGTATTTGCCGATGTCACCCAGGATCGTGTGCAATTTATTAGCGAGCTATCCCTGGATGACCCCTACTTTAGTGCCCTGAATTTCCGCGCCGGTTTTACCGATTACCAGCACAGCGAAATCGAAGCCGGTGAAGCCGTTACCACCTTTAGCAACGAAACCCAGGAAGCCCGCTGGGAGCTGTTCCACCATCCCATTGCCGAGTGGCGCGGCGCGCTCAGCTTGCACGCCAAGCACAGCGATTTTGCCGCCATTGGCGAAGAGGCATTTACCCCCCCCAGCAGCACCAACACCCTGGCCCTGGCCCTGATGGAAGAGCGCCACTTTGGCGAGTTATTACTGCAATTGGGCGCGCGGGTGGAACAGGTCAAGATCGAAGCCGACAGCTTTACCGTCGACCTCAACCACCACGAACATGAGGAGGAGGAAGGGCACGAGGGCGAATTCCTTTCCGTGTTCGATATCAACCATAAATCCACACCCTTCAGCGCCTCCGCCGGCCTGGTGTGGGATTTTACCCCCGGCTACAACCTCGGCCTTTCCTACGCCCATGCCCAGCGCAGCCCCTCGGCGGCAGAGCTGCTCGCCTTCGGCCCCCACCTGGGCTCCGGCATGTACGAAGTGGGCGCGCTGTTGCGCCTTGAAGAGGAAGAGCCGGGCAAATTCCACCTGGATGTGCGCGATAGCGATCTGGAGCTGGAAAAATCCAACAACCTGGATATTTCCCTGCGCAAATTCGAAGGCGATTTCGGCTTTATCCTCAACGCTTTTTACAACCGTATCGACAACTACTACTACCTGGCCGATACCGGCATGACCCGCGCCGCCGGCCATGATCACGGCGATGAAGAGGCCCACGAAGAAGAAGGCCACGAAGGAGAGGAAAACGAACTGCCGGTATTTATTTACCAGGCAGAAGATGCCGACCTCTACGGTTTTGAAAGCGAGTTTTACTGGCAGGCCAGCGCACCGCTCAAGCTGGCAGTCACCAGCGATTACATCCGCGCCCAGCTACGCCAGGGTGGCGACCTGCCGCGCATTCCGCCGCTGCGCTTGGGCATTCGCGCCGAGTACCAACTGGGCAACTGGCAAGCCGAACTCAGCGGCCAGCACTATTTCGAGCAGGACAACACAGCCCCCCTGGAAACCAGCACCTCTGCCTACACCCTGGTGGATGCCCAGGTGAGCTACGCCTTTAGCGATGGCCTAAAGGTTTACCTCAAGGGCAACAACCTCAGCGATGAATACGCCCGCGTCCACGCCTCCTTCCTCAAGGACAAAGCGCCCCTGCCTGCCCGCTCCTTTGCATTGGGCATCACCGGCAGCTTTTAACGATTTTCCTCATTCAAAGGTTATGAATATGTTGCAGAAACTTAGCCAAAGCAGTGTCAGCCTATTAATTATTGCCGCCCTCTTGGGCGGCTGCGGTGGCAGCGATACCCAAATTGTCGAACGCGACCCTGTGCCCATAGAAGACGACCATGACCATGACCACGACGAGGAACTGCACCAGGGGCGCCTGCTGATTTCCTTAAAAGACGAAGCCAAGGTGCAGGTTTTCGATATCAGCGAAAAAGCCATGCTGGAAGAATTTACCCTCACCGCTGCGGCCAGCGCCCTTTATGCCAGCCCCAGCTATCGCTACGGTTTTGTGGTGCAGCGCACGGCAGACAGAGTCAACCTGATTGACGGCGGCGCCTACCAGGAGGATCACGGCGATCACCTGCACGACTATATCGAGGCGCCCCAGTGGATGAGCTTCTTCAGCGATGAATCCCGCCCCACCCATTTCACCGGCACAGATTCCCAAACCGCAATTTTCTTTGATGGCAACAGCGCCACCAGTACCCCGGCAGCAGCGCTGGTCATCGACGAAAACAACATCGCCAACAACACCCAGGGCACCTGGCTGGAATACACCACCCACATGCACGGCGCGGCACAAGCGCGCGGTGAATTCCTGCTCTCGACTATCCGCGACCCGGAAGCCAGCTCCACCCTGCCCGATCGCGTTGGGGTTTACCTGGCAGAGGATGGCTATTTTGCCGAGCAGCAAGTGTTGGGCGAAACCTGCCCGGGCTTACACGGCAGTGCCCAACTGGAAAATAGCATCGCCTTTGGCTGTAGCGATGGTGTGCTCTGGGTCAACCAGGATGGCGAAACCTTTACCGCCAGCAAAATTGCCAACCCCGAATCCTTTACCGGCTCCACTCGCATAGGAACCCTGCTTGGCCACCACAGCCTGAATGAATTTGTCGGCATAGCCTCCGGCCAATTTTTTCGCGTAACCGCCGCAGGCATGACCAGCATCGACTGGTTAGACACCAGCGAGGAAACGCCCCCCAGCGCTGTAGCTTACGGTTATGCGGAAGGCGGCGAGCTGTTTGTGATTTTGGATAACCAGGGCTGGCTAACCGCACTCAGTACCGATGACTGGTCGGTTGTGCAGCGCATCCAGGCGATTACCAGCAACCTCGCCGCACTGCCCGAAGGCAGCCGCTTCGAGCTGGCACTCACGCCCGGCCACCTGGTTTATGTAAGCGACCCCATCGCCAACCAGATCAAACAAATCGACCTCGACCACGGCGAGGTCAGCGATAGCCTGCAGTTAAGCATCACACCACACAAAATTACCTGGCTGGGTATCGCCGAGCCAGCCAGTGGAGACCACGACCACTAACAAGCCGCCACAAACTGCCAATACCGCCAAGCAGCCGCTGTTCCCACAGCGG
>CAMLRI010000342.1 GCA_946482385.1 uncultured Cellvibrio sp. | reverse complement strand
TGGATGGCCACGACGGTTTTTACTATGCGCGGCTGCGCAAAAGCCACTAGGCTTTTGGGCGACCCGGTACCGCCTGAACTTACGACACCAACAGGACACCCATGAAAATCATCATCCTCGGCGCCGGCCAAGTGGGCGGCAACCTTGCAGAGCATTTGGCCGGTGAGTCCAACGACATCACTGTCATAGACACCAACGAAGAGCGGCTGCGGGAACTGCGCGACCGGCTGGACATCAGTGTGGTGACTGGCGAAGCCTCCCACCCGGATTCGCTGATCCAGGCGGGCATAGAGGACGCCGATATGCTGGTGGCGGTTACCAGCGACGATGAGATCAACATGATCGCCTGCACCGTGGCCGAAAACCTCTTCCACACCCCCACCAAGATCGCCCGGGTACGCGCCACCTCTTACCTCACCCAACAAAAATTGTTTGAATCAGGCGCCATTCCCATTGATGTGTTGATCAGCCCAGAAACCCTGGTATCGGAATACATTTACCGCCTGATCGAACAGCCGGGCGCCCTGCAGGTGCTGGATTTCGCCGAGGGCCAGGTGCAGCTGGTGGCGGTTAAGGCCTACCACGGCGGGCCGCTGGTGGGGCAGGAGCTGCGCTTTTTACGCGAGCACATGCCCTCGGTGGACACCCGCGTAGCCGCCATCTACCGCCGCAACCGCGCCATAGTGCCCACCGGCATGACGGTGATCGAAGCCGATGACGAGGTGTTTTTTATCGCCGCCAAGGCCGATATTCGCGCGGTGATGAGCGAGCTGCGCCGCCTGGAGCTGGCCTACAAGCGCATCACCATCGCCGGCGGCGGCAACATTGGCCTGCGCCTGGCCAAGATGCTGGAAGGCCGCTACAACGTACGCGTGATCGAATTCAGCAAACCCCGCGCCATCCGCCTGTCGGAGCAACTGGAGCGGGCCATAGTGATCCAGGGCAGCGCCTCAGACAAAGGCCTGCTGCTGGAAGAGCGCATCGAAGATACCGACGTGTTCCTCGCCCTAACCAACGACGACGAGGCCAATATCATGTCGTCCATGCTGGCCAAGCGCCTGGGCGCGCGCAAGGTAATGACACTGATCAATAACCCGGCCTATGTCGATGTGGTACAAGGTGGCGACATCGACATCGCCATCTCGCCGCAAACCACCACCATCGGCAGCCTGCTCACCCATGTGCGGCGCGGCGATATAGTCAACGTCCACTCCCTGCGCCGCGGCGCCGCCGAGGCGATTGAAATTGTCGCCCATGGCGATGCCAAATCCTCCAAGGTGGTGGGCAAGGCGCTGGAAGATATAGACCTGCCCGAAGGCGCCACCATCGGCGCCCTGGTGCGCCAGGGGCCGGACGGCCCCGAGGTGATCATCGCCCACGACCATGTGGTGGTGGAATCGGGCGACCATGTGATTGTGTTTTTGCTGCAGAAGAAGCACATCCGCGACCTGGAAAAGTTATTCCAGGTGGGTTTCAGCTTCTTCTGATTCGCCCTCAACCCTACCGATTACTGATTAAGGAGCCGCCCAATGACCGCCATCAAAACCCAACTCGTTGTACTCGGCAGCGGCCCCGGCGGTTACTCCGCCGCCTTTCGCGCTGCCGATCTCGGCCTGGAGGTAACCCTGGTAGAGCGCTACCCCAGCCTGGGCGGCGTCTGCTTGAATGTTGGCTGCATCCCCTCCAAGGCGCTGTTGCATGTCGCCGAAGTGATCAATGAAGCCAAACACGCCGACAACCTCGGCCTGAGCCTCGGCCCCGTCAGCCATAACCTGGACAAGGTGCGCGCCTATAAGAATTCGGTGGTTAGCAAGCTGGTGTCCGGCGTAGGCGCCATGGCCAAGGGGCGCAAAGTGCGGGTAGTGGAAGGCTATGGCAAATTTGTCAGCGACCGCCAATTGGCGGTCACCCAAGGCGACCAAACCACCCTGATCGACTTTGAGCACGCCATTATCGCCGCCGGCTCCCGCAGTGTGAAACTGCCCTTTATCCCCGAAGATCCCCGCATTTTCGATTCAACCGGCGCCCTGGAGCTGCGCTCGGTGCCAGCGCGCCTGCTGGTGATTGGCGGCGGCATTATCGGCCTGGAAATGGCGACTGTGTATGAAGCCCTGGGCAGCAAGGTGACGGTCGTGGAATTTGCCGACCAACTGGTGCCGGCGGCCGATAAAGACCTGGTGGCGGTTTACAGCAAACACAACAAAGACAAATTCGAAGTGCTGCTCTCCACCAAGGTGGAAGCCGTAAGCGCCAAGCCCGAGGCGATTGAGGTCAGCTTTAGCGGCGCCCAGGCGCCCGCCGGGCCGCGCCAGTTCGACGCGGTACTGGTCGCGGTTGGCCGGGTGCCCAATGGCAAGCTGATTGATGCCGATAAAGCCGGTGTCCAGGTAGACGAACGCGGGTTTATCCCCACCAACCAATACCTGCAAACCAATGTGCCGCACATCTACGCCATTGGCGACATCATCGGCCAACCCATGCTCGCCCATAAAGCCACCCACGAGGGCCACGCCGCCGCCGAAGGCGTCGCCGGCCACCCCCACGCCTTTGCCCCTGTAGCAATCCCCTCTATCGCCTACACCAGCCCGGAAATCGCCTGGGTCGGCAAAACCGAAAAGGAACTCAAGCAGGAAGGGCGCGACTACAAGGTGGCGGTGTTCCCCTGGAGCGCCAGCGGCCGCGCCATTGCCTCGGATCGCAGCGAAGGCAAAACCAAACTGATCTACGACCCGGTGACAGATCGCCTGCTGGGCGCCGGCCTGGTAGGGGTGCACGCCGGTGAACTGCTCGGCGAACTCACCCTCGCCCTGGAATTTGGCGCCAGCGTGGAAGACATAGCCCTCACCATCCACGCCCACCCCACCCTGCACGAATCCGTGGGCCTGGCAGCGGAGCTGGGCGCGGGTACCATTACGGATTTGCCCAACCCCAGGGCGACACTGAAAAAATAAACGGAACAAAAACCGCAAACGCCCCTCAAAACCACCGTCACTCAGAACAAGGCCGATCAGCGCAAACCGATCGGCCTTGTTTATTTGCACTTCACAAAAGTGCCCAGCCCATAACCAAACACTAAAACAAAGGATTTTCTATGTTAACGATTAACGCTCGCCTCCCGTTTTTATCTGCACTGGCGATTGCAACTCTGTTATTGCTGAGCGCTTGCGCAACAAAACAGCACAGCGCCACCTCCGTTCGCGTGTCAAAACACAACTCCGGGGATTTTTCTCTCTATGCCGATAAACATATTCACCAGGCAATGCGCAAAAACAACATCACAGGTTTGAGCGCCATAGTGTTTGATGCAAAAAATATATTGTGGCAAGGCGATTATGGCTTCAGCAACAAGGATAAAAAGATCGCTGTCGACAGCAACACCCAATACCAAATTGGTTCGCTGACCAAATTAATGACAGCAGCAGCAATCCTGCAATTACAGGAACAGCAGCGCTT
>CAMLRI010000341.1 GCA_946482385.1 uncultured Cellvibrio sp. | reverse complement strand
GCTTCCGGTGAGCCGCCGGGCATTATTGAGGGGCCCGTCAGTGCGCCTTCTTCGCCACCGGAAACACCGGTGCCGATGAAGCGCAAGCCTTTGGTTGCGAGGTACGCGGTGCGACGGTCGGTGTCGGGGAAATGGGTGTTGCCGCCGTCGATAATAATGTCGCCGGCTTCAAGGTGCGGGATCAGTTGTTCAATGAAATCGTCTACCGCTTTACCGGCTTTTACCATCAGCATGATCTTGCGCGGTTTCGCCAGTGAGGCAACCAGCTCTTCAATGGAGCGCGCGCCGCGAATGGTTTTGCCTTTGGCGCGGCCTTCGATGAAGGCATCAACCTTTTCTACAGAGCGGTTGTAAGCGGTAACTGTATAGCCTTTGCTCGCCATGTTAAGGATGAGGTTTTCCCCCATCACTGCCAAGCCAACCAAGCCTATATCGGAAAGTGGTTTCATAGTAGTAATAGCCTATCGTTGTGGTTGATGTCCTACCGGGTAGAACAGCGCAACAGGGGGAGTCAGCACCCAAAATGGAGCTAGCCCTGGCGTTGGATGCCCCGGGTAGTGCTTGACCGATTGCTTATGGGCAGTTGCCGGTGGTATTGGCCTGCCCTGTATTGGCGCTGCTCTATAGGCCGCGCTTCTTTGAGGGGCGCTTATTATTCCCGTTTGCGCGCCAAAAAAATAGCCGGGATGGGGGAAAACTTGTGGCTTGGCATGGGGTTGGCGCGGGTTTGGCCTAGGCCGGGGGCTGGGGCCGGGCGATTTTCCGCCGCCGCCTTCTGGCGGGCTTGGCCTGCTGTGCCAGGGCCCAGTCGATATGTTCTTGCACCAGGGGTGATGAGGCTTCGCGCTTGTTCTGCAGTGCTGTGGCGATGCGCGCATCGCTGGGGGCATTGCCCAGGCCTATGGCGATGTTGCGCAGCCAGCCTTCATAGCCGATACGGCGGATGGCGGAGCCTTCGGTTCTGGCCAAAAATTCGGCTTCTGTCCAGTTAAACAAATCGACCAAATCGCTATCCGCCAGGCCATGGCGCGGCAAAAAGTCCGTCTCGCCGCTGAACTGGGCGTATTTGTTCCAGGGGCAGATGGCCTGGCAGTCGTCGCAACCGAAAATGCGGTTGCCGATAGGCTCGCGGAATTCCTCGGGTATGGCGCCTTTGTTTTCGATGGTGAGGTAGGAGATACAGCGGCGCGCGTCCAGCTCATAGGGGCGCGGAAAGGCGTCGGTAGGGCAGACCTTGAGGCAGGCAGTGCAATCGCCACAGCGGTTGGGTTGTGCGGGGATATCCACTGGCAGGGGGATAAAGGTGAATATCTCACCTAAAAAAAACCAGCTGCCGGCCTCGCTATTGATGATGAGGGTGTGTTTGCCCGTCCAGCCCAGGCCTGCTTTTTCCGCCAGGGGGCGCTCCATTACCGGGGCGCTATCGACAAAGGCGCGGTTTTGGCCTTTGAGGGGGTAGTCGCTGGGCAGGGCGGCGTCTATGCGCTCAGCCAGTTGCGCCAGGCGCTTGCGGATCAGCTTGTGGTAGTCGCGCCCCAGTGCATAGCGGGAGACGTAGGCTTTACTGGGATCTTTAAGAATGCGGATTTGCTGGGTATCGCCCGGCAGGTAATCCATGCGCACACTAATCACCCGCACGGTGCCCGGCAGCAGCTCGGCTGGGCGCGAGCGCTTGTGGCCATGGGCGGCCAGCCATTCCATGCTGCCCTGGTAGCCCTTGGCCAGCCACTGCTGCAAGCGGGCTTCCGCTTCAGCCAGGTCGATATCGGCAATGCCCAGCTGCTGGAAGCCCAGTTCGCGGCCCCAGTGCTTGATGTCGGCGGCCAGTTGGTGGAGGTCGAGATCGGGCATGGTGGCTGAAATAATCTGGCGCTATGGGGGATTGGCATTGTGCCAGAAGTCCCGGGTTGGCGTAAAAACCAGCCGGCACTGGGCATTTGGTCTACACTGAAGCTGCCATGCGAGCGTTTCCAACCACACAACGGCAACTACAAAAAAATAACTGACTGAGGTCACTATGCTTTGCAGATTACTTTTTCCCCGCGCGCTAACTTTCGCTGCCCGCGCGCTGCTTTCCGGCGTTTTGCTAAGCCTTGCCCTGGGTGCCCAGGCGCAACAGGTGTTGCGCACCATGCCGGTGACCAGCGATATCGACAAATACACCATCAAAATTGTTGAGCTGGCACTGGCGCGGGTGGATACCCGCTACAAGGTTCAGATTGATGCCGACCAAACCCGCACCCAGGCGCGCTATATCGAGGATGTGAATGCCGGCAAGGTGGATTTGATGTGGGCCGCCACCGATGAAAATTTTGAAAAAGTGCTGCTGCCGGTGCGCATTCCCCTGCTGAAAGGCCTGCTCGGCCACCGCATTTTTTTGATTCACAAAAACGACCAGTACAAATTCGACCAGGTAAATACCCTGGAGGACTTAAAGCGCCTGAAGCTGGGCCAGGGCACCACCTGGGCGGACACTAAAATCCTGGAAAGCAATGGCCTGAGTGTGGTGAAAACCAACAAATACGAAAGCCTGCTGTATATGTTGGATGGCGGCCGCTTTGATGCCTTTCCCCGCGGTATCCAGGAGCCCTGGACCGAAGTGAACAAAATTCCCGGGCTGCAGCTGGCGGTGGAGAAACGCATTATGCTGGTGTACAAAATGCCCTTTTATCTATTTGTGGCGCGCGACAATCGCAAGCTGGCGCGGGACCTGGAAGAGGGGCTGAACAGCATTATTGCCGATGGCACTTTTGACCAGGTATTTTTTGCCGATCCCTCGATCCGCAAGGCAGTGGAACTGGCCGATTTGAAAAACCGCAAGGTGTTTTACCTGGATAACCCCAACCTGCCCCCCGAAACCCCCACCAATCGCCCGGAATTGTGGCTGGATGTGAACAACCTCCAGTAAACAAATTTTCACAGTTTTGCGCGGGGGGCTTGGCCCCCCGCTTTGCTATAGTCTGTGCCCCTGTTTGATTTGCCTGGAGGCACTCACCATGAACAAACTTTTACTGGCGCTGGGCGTGTTGCTGTTGGCCGCTCCCCTGTGGGCCAACCCCTTGCCGGCGCAGCCCCATGTGTATGTGGAGGGTTCTGCCGAAGTGGAGGCAGAGCCGGACATGATGACCTTCTCCATCAGTATCCAGGCGCTTAATCTCGATCTGGCCAAGGCCAAAGCCGATGTGGATGAGCGCTCGCGCCTGCTGCTGGATACCTGCAAAAAATTTGGCATTAAACCCGCCGATATAGCCACTACCGCACTCAATATCCGCCCCGAATACGAATACCGCGACCAGCAGCGGGTGCTCACCGGCAACCAGGTATCGCGCCAGGTGGATATCACCCTGCGGGATTTAAAAAAATACCCGGCCATGATGCAGGCGCTGGTGGATGCCAGAATCAGCGAAACCATCAACACCAACCTTAGCCTCAGTAACAAGCAGGAGCTGGAAAATAA
>CAMLRI010000340.1 GCA_946482385.1 uncultured Cellvibrio sp. | reverse complement strand
AATTGACAAGCTCAACGGTTCATCCCCACGCATGTGGGGAACGCAGCAACCCTATGAAAAACTGGTGTTTTAGATTCGGTTCATCCCCACGCATGTGGGGAACACTTTTCAGTCCTAATTTATCAAGCGTTTCATTACGGTTCATCCCCACGCATGTGGGGAACGCACCACTGGTCGAAAAGCCCAGCATATCCAGGGCGGTTCATCCCCACGCATGTGGGGAACGCTCGTTAACTGAGCCTGCCCCGGCCCCGCTGATCGGTTCATCCCCACGCATGTGGGGAACGCGTTAGAGTTGAGGCCCCGGCGGATGTAATTCTCGGTTCATCCCCACGCATGTGGGGAACGCCCGCCGCTGCCTTAGCAGCCGGTGCAGGTGTTCGGTTCATCCCCACGCATGTGGGGAACGCTGCTTTGCCATAATCAATGGCAGCAAAATTGACGGTTCATCCCCACGCATGTGGGGAACGCATATCCCCAACCGTTAATTGGGTTGCAAACTCCGGTTCATCCCCACGCATGTGGGGAACGCCTTATGATTTAAAGGACGGCAAGGGGGCTAGGCGGTTCATCCCCACGCATGTGGGGAACGCGAGGTTTTGCTGGAGTAATACCTGGCGGAGACCGGTTCATCCCCACGCATGTGGGGAACGCGAAAATAACGCAACATACGGCGATCAGTTGTGCGGTTCATCCCCACGCATGTGGGGAACGCATAAATCCCAAAAGCACAAACGCATTAAGAATCGGTTCATCCCCACGCATGTGGGGAACGCATATAAAAATATCTGCGAGATTTACGAAGGCACGGTTCATCCCCACGCATGTGGGGAACGCACTTAATGCAACTCCTTGATCTACCGAAAGAAAAAGAAGCTGCGAAATTCTACCGATTTTTAAAGAGCAAAAACAGGCGCAATCAGTCTGCTTACTGACGCCCTGAATTTAGAGAGTAGATTTAGATTCTGAAGGTAGGAAAGACACCAAACGCAAACCGTCAAATTCAACGGGGATTCGGCGATTGCTGCCAAGCGTTTGAAAGTCAAAACCGGACTCTGTATTAGTCGCCCAGGCCATCACGATATTGCCATCATCAATAAGCTGCTCGCATTGCTGCCAAATCATTTCTCGCACACGGCGAGTCACATCGCCCACATATACCCCTGCCCTAACCTCCAACAACCACACTGCAAGGCGGCCGCGCAGCCGGGGCGGAACATTTTCCGTAACCACAATTAACATGCTCATTTGGTGCGATGCCCTTCATCGCCCAAGCTATCGGGATTAGGTATTGCCGGCGCAACCGATTCGGGTGGTATTTCTGGCGGCTTTATTTCACCCGCCGCAAGCACTTCTTCAATGGTGGGAATGATTTTTTCGAGGAGACGACTGCTGCGAAAAATATCGCGGCATGCCAAACGCACTTCACGATCCGGGTTATGCGGTTTTTTACCGGCGATACGAAATGCAATGGGCACGACTGAATCAAATTTGAAAATATCGGCGATGTCGTACACAAACGACAACGGCTTTCCGGTGTGGATAAAACCCACCGCAGGCGCATAACCTGCTGCCAGCACTGCCGCCTCAGTAATCCCATATAAACAGGAGGTCGCCGCCGATAAACATTGGTTGGCAATATCACCCTGCTCCCAATCTTTCACATCGTAATTGCGACCATTCCATTGCACGCCATACTGTTTTGCCAAAAGCTTGTAAGTTTCACGCACCCGCGCACCTTCAATGCCACGCAACTGCTCAACACTGCGCCGCTGCGGTGGTGTTTCACCAAAGCGCAACTCATACATTTTGCGCACAACTTTCAAACGCAAATCATCATCCAGAGCCAATTTGGCTTGATATAGCAACCGATCTGCACGCGCCCCACCCGGCTGACCAGAGGCATACAAACGCACACCCGCCTCGCCCACCCACACCAATAATGTTCCTACTGTACTCGCCAATTTTACCGCCGCATGAGAAACACGAGTGCCCGGCTCTAACATTAAGCATGCCACTGAGCCGACGGGAATATGGGTGCGAATGCCGGTTTGGTCGATTACCACAAATGCACCATCGAGCACATCAATTTGGCCATATTGGATAAACATCATTGAGATACGATCTTTCATCGGCAAGGGTTTTAGCGGAGGAGGTGGGACATCACTCATTAGCCAACTCCAGAACATGTGCAATCAGGGTTTCGCTGATAAAGTACCCCGAATCCCTAAGCTCATAAATTTTTGGTTTAATGCTTAGTAAAAATCCCTTTCGCTTAGCCACCAATAAAATGCCCAACGCACCAACAACATTTAAATGATGCGCCTTAGCTGCCAAGCGCCCTGCCCGTTCGTCAACCAGAATAGTTGCGGAATGTTGAATTGCATATTCCAATACAGACGCTTCCCCGGCATCCAAGTATTTAAGCGAAAGCCTCACCACAGGATCATCAACGATAATTAACCGGCCATCTGCCACAGCCTCTTTAATGCGAATAGCATCACGAGATGCTGGTTTGGCAAGGCACTCCGCCATAACCGTTTGGGTGACACAAACAGAAGAAAACAATTGGCTTAATATCGTTAAAAAATTCAAACGAGCCAAAGCTAACAAGGGGCTGGTATCGGCTACCAATAATTGACTAGTCCTTAAATTGCTC
The DNA here is from genome assembly GCA_946482385.1 of uncultured Cellvibrio sp. The sequence continues at coordinate 800 of CAMLRI010000340.1, read as the reverse complement.
GAGCTCATCCGCCAACTCTTCCTTTGAGTATTCAACAATAGGGATTTGTTTCTCGGCCAATATATCCATCATTTCAGAAGCAGATACCCCTGCCACCCGCGCGGCCTGCACCAGGGTTGCCTGATGGCTTGCAAACAAGCGTATAGCCAGTGACCGCCGAACCCCAGATTCCAGCAAGGTTTCATCAAACGGCACCGCCACAAACACCGGCTGCCCGTGCTTGGTAACAAGCGATAAATGTCCCAATTCCGCCTCGCGGATAAGCTCCCCCGTGCGATTGCGCAGGTCTCTAACCGTAAACATCTCCATAAAAAAACCTCAATTGTGCCTACATATGTAGGCACATTTTGCGCCTTGGGTGGTTGTTTTTCAAGCAAACAGTATCCAAACCTATCGAAAACGAGGGCTAGGCATGGCGATCAAATGCGGCGTATTAACATCAGGCCACAACCAAAGGCTTTAGATGGCCCCAATCCTGATGCCAGCATCTGCTTGAACAACTCAGGATCTTCAACCATCAGAACTCCTTCGTAGTCCATAGAACTGAAACCCGCCTTACGATCTTTTTCTGGCAGAGCGTTCCACCGATAGCCAGTTGCTTCGACGCTTTTCAGAACATAGCCATGAGTAGCACCACGTTTTTTGATCCAATCCACTGCTGCAGTTTCAATTGCCGCATCCAAAGCATCAGAAAACTCTTTGCGTTGCTCATGATTTTGAAAATCAGCATGACCAAATAAGAGCGCGCGCAAATCGCTTTTCTTCTCTTCGCAAGACAAGCCTCGCGCTTTGCAGGCAGC
>CAMLRI010000339.1 GCA_946482385.1 uncultured Cellvibrio sp. | reverse complement strand
TCTCCTCCGACCAGCGCCTGGGGGTACTCGCCACCTCCTGGTTTGCCCCCAACCTGCCCGCCGCCGAGCTATCGCCCCAACTGCTGGCCCTGGCCGAGCGCATCGCCAGCCAGATTGCAGTGGCCAGCCACCGCGAAAAACTGGAGCGCCAGCTGCGCGAACTGGTGAGCATCGACCCCCTTACCAAGCTGCTTAACCGGCGCGGCATACTCGATGCCCTGGAGCAAAAGCGCGAGCAGCTGCAGCGCTACGGGCGCAGCTTTGCCCTGTTTTATATCGACGTGGATGGTTTGAAATCCGCCAATGACCACTGGGGCCACGAAACCGGCGACCTGCTGCTGCGCGACCTGGCCCAGCGCCTGGGCGATGTGGTGCGCAAGGGCGACCAGATAGGCCGCCTGGGGGGCGATGAGTTTTTGATTATTGCCGAGTGCGGCGAGCACCATATAGAGCTGCTGGCCAAGCGTTTTTTGCTGGCGCTGCGGGCGCCCTTTGGCGAAGGGCGCAAGCGCGGGCGGCTGAGCGGCAGTATCGGCATTGCCTTTGCGCCACAGGATGGCGAGGACGAAACCAGCCTGCTGCGCAAGGCCGATGCCGCCATGTACAAAGCCAAGCACCAGGGCGGCGACCGCTACGAGCGCGCCTCTCTGCGCAGCGCGCCCAGCGGTGAAGCCCAGCTGTCGATTGTGGATGTGGAGGGCGCCCTGGAGCGGGGCGAATTGCAGCTGTGGTACCAACCTATCTGCCAATTGGATGACCTGAGCCTGCTGGGCTTCGAGGCGCTGCTGCGCTGGCGCAAAAGCGACGGCGAGATTATCGCCGCCGGGCCGCTGATCCAGGCGCTGGAAAGCGCCCGCGGCGACCTGGAATACCGCCTGGGCAATTGGGTGCTGGGCGAGGCGGCGCGCCAATTCGAACTCTGGCGGCAACAGGGCAGCGCGCCGGATATCCACATCAATATTTCCGCGCGCCATTTTGTCCACCCCAGCTTCCTGCTGGAATTGCAGCGGCAGTGCAAGCTGCACCCGGCCTTTGGCAGCAAGCTGATTATCGAGATTACCGAAACCGCCATGCTGGAAGACCTGGAGCGCGCCAAGCGGATTATGCTCGGCTGCCGCCACCTGGGCGTGCGTATGGCCGGGGATGAGTTTGGCACCGGCTATGGCTCGCTCACCTACCTGAAAACCCTGCCTCTGGATACGCTCAAGATCGACCGCTCCTTTGTCGCCGATCTGCCGGGCAACAAGGTGGACTGGGATATCACCCAGGGCATAGTGGCCATAGCCCACGCCCTGGGCTTAACCGTGGTGGCAGAGGGAGCGGAAACCTGGGAGCAAATTGGCTGTTTGCGCCAACTGGGCTGCGACCAGGTGCAGGGTTACTTTATCCAGCGGCCGCTGCCCTTCGACCAGGCGCGCCACTGGCAGGGCAGCGCTGGCGACAAACTGGAACAAGGCCAGCAACAGCCCGGCAGCGGCGGCGACAAGTGCAGGGGCAACACCATCAGCCTTGCCGCCTATGACCCGCGCTACTCCCTGGAGCGGCCGGCGCTGCGCGCCTGAGGTATTAATAATGGACGGGCAAGCGCCTGAGCATAGCCTGGCGCGCCGCTATCAGCTCTTTGTAGGTTTGGATCATGGTGAAGTTGACCTGGTTGCCCACCAGCTTTAGCTCGGCCAGTTGGCGCTCGTAGTCGGAGATTTCGCGCAGCAGCTTGTTGCGCATCAGGTCGGCGCGGCTGGTATTTACATCGGCTTTGAGATTTTTGTTGTGCCTTCTCATCTGTGGCTCCTTAGCAGTAGTGACAAACCCTGCCCCCAACCCGGGGGCTAGTCACTAAAGGCTAGATCAGCTGTACAAACAATAGGCAGCAACAACTTAGAATATTTTCTTCTCGGGAGGCGCAAAAATTGGTTATAAAACCACCTCATTCTGGCGCTGCAGGAGTTTGGGCCAGTCGAAACTGTTGTCGCCCAGGGCATAGAAATAGGGGTTGAGCAGCTCTTCGCTGGTGTTGTAGCGCAGGGGTTTAAACAGGCTTACACCCTCCTCGCTGGCGATCACCAACTGGCCACCGGCCGCTTCCAGCACCGCTTGGGCGGCGGCGGTATCCCACTCGCAGGTAGGCGCCAGGCGCGGGTAAAAATCGGCACCGCCCTCGGCGATCATGCAGCACTTGAGCGAGCTGCCGGCATGGCACTGCACTATGCCCCCCGGCCAGGCCTGGCCCAGGTGGCCGAGCAGGCCGAGGGTGGCGCTGGTGCCGTGGCGATGGCTGAGCAGCACCCGCAGCGGCAAGCCTTCCGCCAGCCGCTGCCCCAGGTTGCTCACCTGCAGCGCCTGGGGCGCAGCACCCGGCTGGTATTTCCAGGCGCCAATACTGCTGGCCTGCTGCGCCGCCAATACCCCCAGGTAGCTGATATCGGTCACCGGCACATGCACCAGCCCCAGCACCGGTTGGCCGTTGCGCACCAGGGCGATATTCACCGTGAACTCACCGTTGCCAGCAATAAACTCCTTGGTGCCATCCAGCGGGTCCACCAGCCAATAGCAATCCCAACACTGGCGCTCGGAAAAGGCCGGCAGCTCCGCCTCCTCGGAAATGACCGGCACGTCCAACAATAGCGGCAGGCCGGCTGCTATCACCCGCTGCGCCGCCAGGTCGGCGGCGGTCAGTGGCGACTGGTCGGCCTTGTGCACCAGGTCATAGTCACTCTGGCGCTGGTAAATCTCCATAATCGCCGCCCCGGCAGCGCGCCCCAGGGCTAGCAAGCGCTGGATAAACTCGGGGGTAATCGGATGGGTGTGCATAGCAGCCTCCTGTGCATTAGCCGGGGTGATCGGGCGGCGGCAAACGCCCCGCCAACCATTCGCGCGCCATAAACAGCGCGGCAATACTGCGCCCCTCACACACATCCGGGCGCATCACCAATTCCAGCAGTTGGTCGAGCGGATAAGGCACCACTTCGATGGGTTCTGGCTCATCCCCCGGCAGTCGCTCAGGGTAGAGGTCCCAGGCCAACACCAGGTTGATACCGTGCTCCATATAAGCGGGCGACAAGTGGATCTTCTTCAGGAATTGTAGCTGGCGGGCGCCATAGCCCACCTCTTCCTTCAATTCGCGGTTGGCGGCCTCCAGCAATGTCTCGCCCGGGTCCATAGCGCCCTTGGGCAGGGCCAGGTGGTAATCTTCAATACCAGCGGCATATTCGCGCACCAAAAGCACCGTATTGGTATCCAGCAAGGGTACAATAAGCACCGCGCCCGGCCCGCCGCTGCACAGTTTTTCGTAAGTGCGCTCCTCGCCATTGCTAAAGCGCAAATGAATTTCGTCGGCGCGGAACAGGCGGCTGCGGGCAACAGTCCCGCGCTTGAGGATCTGGGGCTTGGCAGGCATGGCTCCCTCAATCGACACAACAAAGTGCTTGGTAGTTAAAGTGGTTGGTAGTTTATGGTGAATTGGCAGCAAATAGAC
>CAMLRI010000338.1 GCA_946482385.1 uncultured Cellvibrio sp. | reverse complement strand
TTTTTGGAAGTAGCGGATATTTCCTATTTGGTTCCCGCTAAAAACTAGACCCCTCCTTCAGCCAGCACTCAAGCTGGGCTAGCCCCTCCCTTTGTAAAAGGGAGGCGGGGGAGGGATTTGAATCCCCCTACCCCCCTTTTACAAAGGGGGGAATTTGTTGGAAGCATGATGAAACTCATCCTCCTCGATCGAGATGGCGTGATCATTCACGACCGCGATGACTATGTAAAATCCGCCGCCGAATGCGTGCCTATTGCCGGCAGTATCGAGGCCATAGCACGCCTGCACAAGGCGGGCTTTACCGTGGTGATCGCTACCAACCAGGCGGGCCTGGCCAAGGGCCTGTTTGAATTGGAAGACCTGGAAGCCATCCACCAAAAAATTACCGATTTGGTGGCCGAACAAGGCGGGGAAATTGGCGCAATTTTTTATTGCCCGCACCACCCGGATGACAACTGTAAATGCCGCAAGCCCATGCCAGGCATGCTCGATGCCATAGAGGCGGAATTCAATACCTCGGTGGAATCCTGCTATTTTGTTGGCGACAGCCTGCGCGATTTGCAAGCGGGCCTGCACAAAGGCTGCAAGCCGCTGCTGGTAAAAACCGGCAATGGTGAACGCACCCTGGCCGAACTGGGCAGCGCTGCAACGCCCGCATTGGACCCCCAGCAAATCCAGCTGGCCGACAACCTGGCCGCCGCCGCCGATTGGGTTATTGCACACACTCATTAATTAATCGCTATAGGATCTGCCGTGCTAAAACTTCGCAGTATTATTTTTGCAGTGGGTTACAACATCACCAGCGCCCTGGCCGGCCTAGTGGCGGTAATTATTTGGCCGGTAATGCCCTACCGCTGGCGCTGGCGTATCGTCACCCTGTGGAATCGTTTTGTGATGTTCTGGATTCGCGTGTGCTGCGGCGTGCGCTTTGAGATTATTGGCCATAAACACGCCGAATCCTTCCCCTGCGTGGTTATGGCCAAACACCAAAGCACTTGGGAAACCATGTTCCTGCAATATTATTTTGGCCCCTGCAGCACCATCCTGAAAAAAGAATTAATCCGCATTCCATTTTTTGGTTGGGGCCTGGCGAGTTTGCGCCCCATCGCCATCGACCGCAGCAACCCCATTCAAGCGCTGAAAGATGTCAAAAGCAAAGGCATAGAGCGTTTGCAGCAGGGCAATAATTTATTGATTTTCCCCGAGGGCACCCGCACCCCGGTAGGCCAGGTGGGCAACTACGCGCGCAGCGGCGCCGACATAGCTATCAGCGCCGGCGTACCCATTGTTGCAGTGGCACACAATGCCGGTGAATACTGGCCCCACAAACAGATGATCAAATACCCGGGCACCATTCGCGTGGTCATCAGCGAGCCGTTTATCACCGAAGGTAAAGACCGCAAACAATTAACCGAAGAAGTTAAAAACTGGATTGAGGGTGAAATTGCCAAAATGCCCAAAGGCAGATCTAGCGCCTCTACCCCACAATAACAAGCGACAAGCTTTAACTGTTAAGCAAGGATCGGTTTATGAATCAACAACCTCACCCGCTATTTTACCTAGCTGGATCTGGCTTTATCTCGCCAGTGGGGCCAACCGCTAAAGCCACCTATTTTGCGGTCGAAGCTGGAATGAGTGCTTACCAGCTTTCCAATTACAGCACCGCCAGTGATGACCCCATTAAAATGGCCAGTCTCCCCAATCAGGTGTTCGAATCCGTAGCGGCAGAAATAGACGAGGGTAATGCCTTCAACTATCGCCATGATCGAATGATAAAAATGGCAATTTTTGCCGTTGATGCAGCCTGCCAAGCATGTCCTCAGCAGCAGCCTATTCCCACCGTGCTTGGCTTACCCAATACACCAGTGGACACCCAGGGCTTGAGTTCGCTAACCCTTAATCTGCAACACAATTGCCAGCCCTGGATTAACCAACGCCTTAGCCGCAACCTATGTAGCGGCCGCGCTGCGGGAATGGAGGCTTTGGCATTTGTTGCCGATTACCTCTACAGCCAGGAATTTGATTATTTTTTAGTAGGAGGGGTCGACTCCTTTGAAGATGATGAAGTTCTCCGCCCCTTGGACGAGCAAGGCAGGCTACTAACCACCCGCAGCGGCGATGGTTTTGTGCCTGGCGAGGGCGCCTGCTTTTTACTGCTTACCAAACGCAGGGAACTGGCCGAGGTGCGCAACGGGCATATCATTGCCATCCACCCCCCTGCGTTCGCCGAAGAACCAGGGCACCTGTATGCCGACCAAGCCAATTTGGGCGAAGGGCTAGACAAGGCATTTAAACTCGCGCTACACCACCAGCCGGCACAAAGTATCCAGGCCATTTACAGCAGTATGAATGGTGAAAATTACTGGGCCAAGGAATATGGCGTCGCCCATATTCGCAACACAGCCTATTTTGCCGAGAAGGTTCGTATAGAACATCCTGCAGATTGTTACGGAGATCTCGGCGCGGCCACAGCAACTGGGTTAATTTGTATGGCGGCCGAGTCGTTGCATCACCGCAAAGGCGAGTTTCGCCACCTGGTTTACTGCTCGGCCGATAATGCCACGCGCGCGGCCCTGGTCGTAGAAAAGCTCCCCCTGTAATTTTTATTAATCCTGGAAGGACAATATGCCTCAGTTTGGCGAAAAAGTTGCAATCATTACGGATCAAGATGAGCCCGAACAATCGCCCGATAAAACGGGAATCAAAATTCGCGTCGCTATTTTTTACGACGGAACCCTCAACAACAGAAACAATATAGAGCGCCGCGAAAAAGCCGAAGTCGCCAGCGGCAAGCCACCCGCTGCACCGGTTTACGACGAAAAAGGTAAGCTTATAAAATCAGATACCCAGGTCTATAACGACAATCGCGATCCCTCCGGGCCCAATAGCTATGACAATGGCCGCACCAATATCGCCATTATGGAGGCCCAGGTTAAGCAATTTTTAAATCCCCGGGATGGTTACGATTTTCACCTAAAAGTTTATGTGGAGGGCCAGGGCACCTTTAACGATAAAAAGGACAGCCTGTTCGGCTACTCCATGGGCGGCTTAAGTTCCGGCGTACCCGCCCGCGCACGCCAGGGAATTAAATCGGCGATTGATGCAATTAAAAAAGCGCTGGAGATCAAAGAAATAGAACCTGAGGGCTATTTTATCGAACTCCTCACCGTGGACGTGTTTGGTTTTAGCCGCGGCGCCTCTACCGCGCGCCAAAGTATCCACCAGATGCTTAAATCCAACCTGCAGCCCATGTACCAGCGGCTGCGCAATATCGGTTTTGCCGACACCCAAAAAAGTGCAGTAAAAGTCTGCTTTGCCGGGCTTTACGATACAGTGCTGTCCTACTGGGCCGGGCAATACCTGCACACCGAATGGCTGCTGGATATGAAGGCGGTGGCCGACGCGGAAAAGGTAATCCACCTGGCCGCCGCCGACGAGCATCGGCTGGACTTCCCCCTAACCAATATAAAGGCGGCCAAATCCAAGGGTGT
>CAMLRI010000337.1 GCA_946482385.1 uncultured Cellvibrio sp. | reverse complement strand
GGTTGTTAAATGTTTACTCCGCCGGCTTTATCAGCCTGGATAAACAATTCCTCACCATCGGCATTAACGGCATGGTAGAGGCGGCAGAATCCCAGGGCATTCGCGTGGGCAATAACCCGGCCTATATAGATTTTGTGCAGCGCCAACTCAAAGTAATTTTTGATGCGAATAAAATAGCCAGCCAGCGCTTTGGTTATAAATTTAATACCGAATTTGTACCGGCGGAAAACCTGGGTGTTAAAAATGCCAAGTGGGATAGGGCAGACTGCTACCAGGTAGGGCGCGATTGCTACAACTCCTATTTTTATGTAGTGGAGGACGAAAGCATTAACCCGCTGGATAAATTTATTTTGCACGGACGCGAACTGGTGGACTACCTGGATGGCGGCTCTGCGCTGCACCTCAACCTGGATGAAGCCCTAAGCCAGGAGGGTTACTTAAAATTAATTAATGTGGCTGCGCACACGGGCTGCAATTATTTTTGCGTCAATGTGAAAATTACCCTGTGCAACCACTGCCAGCATATCGACAAGCGCACCCTGCCGCTCTGTTCCGCCTGTGGTAGCGATGATGTGGACTACGGCACCCGGGTTATCGGCTATTTAAAACGCATCTCCTCCTTCAGCGCCGGGCGCCGCCGCGAACACGGCTTGCGCCATTATCATCGCCACCACCATCGCCAGGGCGACCAGCCACAAACTGATCAGCAAAAAACAGCCGAGCAGCAAAAAATAGCCAGGCCAGAAGCGGCTTCTTGTGCGCTTTAATCGTCTATGTCCAGCAAATAATCGGTAATTTTTTTCAGCCGCCCCAACCACCGGGGCGGCAGCAATTCGCTTAAATCCTGGCAGGCCAGCAGGTTTTTAATGGCCAGCCCCAATTCTGTGTCGCCGCTCATTTGCAAACGGCGCTGAAAGAACAGCCGGTCGACATCCACCGCCTGGGTAGCAATCAACAATAAATCCTCGCTGCTTGCCGCCAGGCGCACATCTGCCGTGTTATGCGTATCGCCCACCTGCAATTTATTGTCGGCCAGGCTAATGCCCAGCTGTAGGCCTATATCGGTAATCTGCAGGTTCAGTGTTTTGCCGGTAAAAAAATCCAGCTCATGCTGGTGCAGTGGTTTGTGCAAGAGTTTATTGAGTAATTTTTTAATCAATTGTTGCTGAATAATGGCGGGCGTGGTGCGCACCAGCTGGCGCCCAATGTTTGGCCAGCGCCTGGCTACCCCTTGAATTACCCTTTGTTGGTATAACATTTTTGGCTACCTCAACACACAATAAAAAAATGAAATTTACTGTTCTTCCTGAAGAAAAGAATACTGCCCCTTGCAGGACCGAGAGAGGCATGGATGCCGACCTCGAGCCTACAAGGAAGTATTAACGGCGTGTCCTGCGAGGGGCAGTATTCTTTTCTGACACCACTTCTATAGTCACAGCCTATTCAGTTAAATACTATTCGCCATTGGAGGTAGATTGTGGAGTTGCTTTGCCCGGCGGGCAGTTTGCCTGCATTAAAAGCGGCCATCGATAACGGCGCCGATGCGGTTTACGTTGGCCTGCGCAACCAAACCAATGCGCGTCATTTTGCCGGGCTTAACCTGGATCAATTGCGCTTGCGCGATGCGGTGGCTTACGCCCACCAACACGGGCGAAAACTGCACCTCGCCATTAACACCTTTGCCCACCCGGACACCTGGGATGACTGGGCACGCGCGGTTGATGAAGCCGCCGCCAGTAAGGTCGATGCCCTGATTATTGCCGACATCAGTGTGCTCGCCTACGCCGCCACCCACTACCCGGAAATGGAATTGCATTTATCGGTACAGGCATCGGCCACCAATGCCGCGGCTATTAATTTTTATGCGCAACAATTTGCGGTAAAGCGCGTGGTATTACCTCGCGTATTGTCGCTTGCCCAGGTGCGCCATTTGGCCCAAGCCTGCAACACGCCGCTGGAAGTATTTGCCTTTGGCAGCCTGTGCATTATGGCGGAAGGGCGCTGCTATTTAAGTTCCTACCTCACCGGCCAATCGCCCAACACCTATGGCGCCTGTTCGCCCGCCGAATTTGTGCGCTGGCATGAACATGATGGCATTTTGGAAACGCGTTTAAACGATGTGTTGATCGACCGCTTTGGCAGCAATGAAACCGCCGGTTATCCCACCCTGTGCAAAGGCCGATTTATCTTGGGCGACAGCAATGCTCCGGCGTATCACGCCCTGGAAGAGCCCACCAGTTTAAACACCCTGGAATTGTTGCCGGAATTAATTGGCCTGGGCATTGCCTCCATTAAAATTGAAGGCCGCCAGCGCAGTCCGGCCTATGTGGCCCAGGTGACCCGCACCTGGCGGCAAGCCCTGGATTTAGCCCTGCAACCGGGCAAGCCCTTTGCGGTGCAGGCGCAATGGCACAAAGCCCTGGGGCAATTGGCCGAGGGTGCCCAAACTACCCTGGGCGCCTATGAGCGCACCTGGCGTTAAGGAGTTGCCAATGAAATTATCACTCGGGCCCTTGTTATATTTTTGGCCGCAACAACAGGTGCGCGATTTTTATCGGCGAGTTGCCGATACCTCGGTGGATATTGTGTACCTGGGCGAAACTGTGTGCCCCAAACGGCGCGAATTAAAACTCGATGATTATGTGCGTATTGCCCATGAGCTGCGCGAGGCGGGCAAGGAGGTGGTGATGTCCTCCATGACCCTGATTGAATCGCCGGCGGATTTGCGCGAATTAAACCGCTACTGCGACAACGGCGAATTTTGGGTAGAGGCCAATGATATGGGCGCGGTTGCCCTGTTGCAGGAGCGCGGTTTGCCGTTTGTGGCGGGCAATACACTGAACCTGTACAACCCCTGGAGTTTGCAGCAGTTGCTCGATTGGGGCATGCAGCGTTGGGTGGTGCCGGTGGAGCTGCCCTTGCGCTGGTTGCAGGCCACCCTGGGGCACGAGGCCATTGCCGATAGCCGCGCGGAATTTTCCAGCGAGATACTGGCCTTTGGCCATTTGCCCCTGGCCTGGTCGGCGCGCTGTTTTACCGCCCGCTCCGAGGGGCGCGCTAAAGACCAGTGCGAATTGTGTTGTATTAATTATCCGCAGGGGCGCAGTATCAAAAGCCAGGAGGGCGAAACTCTGTTTCGTTTAAATGGCATTCAAACCCAATCGGGTTTTCGCTATAACCTGATTAACGACATAGCCGCATTACAGGGCACCCTGGATATTTTGCGTTTAAGCCCTGAAGGTGAAGATACTTTTACCTGGATAGACAATTTTCGCCAGCAATTAATATCGCCCCGGGTGTTTCCCCTGCAGTCACCGGATTGCAATGGCTTTTGGCATGAGCAGGCAGGCAAGGATTTAATTATTGCCAGTGGCTAAGTTGTAATTGCCGCTTTGCTTTCAGGATGTTACTGCGATCTTGGCGGGAAAGAATAGTATTTCTTGCAGGCCCGAGGGAGGCATGGATGCCGACCTCGAGCCTACAGGGACGTATTCACGGCGTGG
>CAMLRI010000336.1 GCA_946482385.1 uncultured Cellvibrio sp. | reverse complement strand
GCGCCTGTTAAAGGTGTTGGGTCATACAGATGACAACCTAAACCCTAGCGATACCGACAACTTGGCAGCACTGTTTCCGCCGGGCGAGCCCAATGGCGATGGCCTGGTACCCGCCGCGCTCACCAGCGACGAATCACTCAAAGCGGCGATCAATGACATTATTACCGTGATGGGCGCTGCCACCGACCGCAGCGGCGAGCCAGCTGTTTCTGCCGATAGCATCAACGGATTTTTTGCCCAGGCCGCCCAAGTCTGCGCCTGGCAGCAGCAGGCGGGTGAAGCCGTTACCCAGCCCTTTGGCGACAACACCGCCGCCGCTATTGCTGCCATCACCGCGCTTAACGACAAAATCGAAGACTACTTTACCCGCGTGGATCTGGTGGCCTTTGACCCGCGCGCCCAGCAGATCGTCAATGGCGAAGAATCTGAATTGGTGCGCCTGGCCAGTTTGAATTTGGCCAGCACCGAGGAACTGAAAAAACTGCCCCTGGCCGGTGTTCACCATGGTGAGCAGCTGCCGTTAACGGGCGCTATCAACCCCGCCTATGCCGAAGCCATGGCGCAGTTGCGCGAGCTGGTGGTGGTGCCTGTGTTAGGTGCCGATGCGACCCGCTTGTCGCGCGCGCAATGGCGCAGCCTGGTAGCCAAAACCGAACATTATTTTGCATGGCAGGCATCGCGCCCGGCGGTGGCTTTGCTCGATCACCTCAGCAGCGCGCGCGCCCAGGAATTATTGGCGGCCGATACCCAAGCTGCTTTGCTGGCACTGGTGGAGCAGGATCTGGCAGTGGCCGAAGCCGCCGATGGTTTGGTGGAGTTGGATAAACTGCTGCGTTTAAAAACCGGCCTGGTGAAATTGCTGCGCAATTTTGTTTCCTTCTACGATTTTTACTCGCGCCAGAAAAAAGCCATCTTCCAGGCGGGTACCTTGTTTATCGACGGTAAAAGCTGCGACCTGGTGGTGGAAGTTAAAAGTGTCGATGCCCACGCCGCCATAGCAGCAAAAAGCAACAGTTATTTGGTGTACTGCACTTGCACCCGCCGCGGTGAACCGGTGAATGGTAAAGAATCCCTCAGCATTGTTGCCGCGGTTACCGCCGGGGAAGAGGGCGACATTATGGTGGGGCGCCACGGCCTGTTTTACGATCGCCAGGGCAACGACTGGGATGCAACCGTGGTGAAGGTGATCCAAAACGCGATCAGTGTGCGCGAAGCTTTTTGGAGCCCCTATCGCCGCATTTCCAATTTAATTTCCGATCAAATCCAAAAATTTGCTGCCAGCAGCGATTCGGCGATGGTCAACAATACCACCAGTAAAATCAGCGCAACGGCCGCGGCGCCAGCACCGGCAGCGCCCGCGCCGGCAGCAGCAGAAAAGCCGTTTGATATCGCCAAATTCGCCGGTATTTTTGCCGCCATAGGCCTGGCCGTGGGCGCCCTGGGTACAGCGCTGGCGGCGGTATTTACCGGCCTTATGTCCCTAGCCTGGTGGCAGTTTCCGCTGGTGATTATCGGGGTGATCTTCGCCATCTCTGGTCCCTCCATGCTGCTTGCCTGGTTTAAATTGCGCCGCCGCAGTTTGGGGCCGATCCTGGATGGCAATGGCTGGGCGGTGAACACCCAGGCCAAAATCAGTATTCCCTTTGGTGCTGCCCTTACTGAACTGGCACTGTTGCCCAAGGGCGCGCGCCGCTCACTGCGCGACCCCTACGAGCAGAGCAAACCTGTATGGCCCTATGTGCTTTTGCTGGTGGTATTACTCGCTGCTTACGGTGCCCATCGCATAGGTTGGTTGCAGGGCTTGTTGTAATTTTGTTTGAGTGATTGCTGTAAAAAAAGCGGGCCAGTTGTGCCCGCTTTTTTATGCGCGTTTTTTTGAGCGCGATAGTTGTGATTTGCCGTTGATGCGGTAGGTTTTATTGCCGGCTTAACCATTTATTGCTGGTTTATAAGTTGCGCCACCTGTGCCTGCAGTTGCATCACTTGCTGCTCCAGCTGTGCCACTCGCTCTTCCAGTTGCGCCTTGCTTTCATCGGTGCGCTCGCTGCGCTGGCTGGCTTGTGCTGCCAGGGCATCCAAATCCGGTGCGCCACACAGCAAATGCATATAGCGCTCTTCGCGCTGGCCGGCCAGGCGCGGTAAATGCACAAAAGCCGGGTTGGTTTTGGCGCAGAGGTGCGTCAATTTTTCTTCCACTGCTTGGCTGCTGCCAAAATCGTACATGCGCTGGGTGCGGGTCAATAATTCATTCAGGGTTTGCGGGCCGCGCAATAACATCACACACAGCAGTGCCTGTGCCGGCTTATCCAGGCTAATAACACGGGTTAAACGCTGGTCGTAACGCGCTGCCCGCGCACCCCAATCCACCTCAATTAGTTTGCGTTCCTGCAATTCATTTACGCAGCGCTGCAGTTCGCCAGTTTCGTATTGGGTGACGGGTTCGCGGCTGGTTTTTTGGTTGCAGGCCAGCTGCAAACTGTTAAGGGTTAGGGGGTAGGCATCGGGGGTGGTTAATTGTTTTTCCATCAAGGCGCCCAAGATGCGCGCCTCCATGGCGGTGAGCAGGGGTTCATTGGCGTTCAGCGGAGATTCCATAGTGATTCCTCGTGTTTTTCAGCAGCCTGTTAGTTGGCTGTGGTTTGTTTTATACACACAAAAATCGCATTGCCGCTGCTGCCGTTCCAAGGCAAAAGGCTGCGGTAATCGTGTTCGAAACAATAGACTTCAAAATAACCGCTCAGTAATGCGTGCATCTCGGCAAAACTCAGCGCCACCATAGGGTGGTGGTCGCGCCAGGTTTCGGTTATGCCCTGGGTGTTTTTTTCAATACACAGTTGCAATTGTTGTTGCGCGCCAGTGCCCGGGTAAAACCAATTGGATTGAAAACAAAAATCGCTGGCATCTTTTTGCAGGTGGCGTTTAATGCCGGGGCGATTATCGATGCGATCTTTATCCACCGCATTAAAACAAAACATGCCCCCCGTATTCAGCGCCTTGTGCGCTTGGGCAAAGCAGCGGTCAAGTTTATCCAGGTCGGCGTTGTAGTGAATGGAATATAAAAAACAGCTAATCAAATCCAGCGGCTGCGCCACCGCAAAGCTCGCCATATCGCCGCAAAAAAACTGCGCACCTGGGCAGCGCTGCTGGGCAATATCCAGCATGGGTTGGTGAATATCCATCCCCTGGGCGCGGTAACCAAACTCCATAAAATGGGCAATATGCGGCCCTGTGCCGCAAGCCAAATCCAAATAATCCATCCCCTGGTTGCCCAAAAGCCTATGAACGCGGCGCACAAACTCGCTCTGCTCGCGGTAATCAATATCCGCACACATCAGGTCGTAATAACGGGAAAGGTCGGTGTAGAGCGCAGTTTGGGGTTGGGTGGGTGTCATAGGAATTCAGCAGCAAGGTGGCAGTGGGGTATTGTACCTGTGCTGCTGCTGAAAGTGGCGTAAAGATCAATCGCAGTTTTTGCTCACGGTAAAAATATTGCCAGAGGCAAAGCT
>CAMLRI010000335.1 GCA_946482385.1 uncultured Cellvibrio sp. | reverse complement strand
CATTGTGTCTTGGAATTAACCCAGGCAGAGCAGACCTTTGTGTTTGAACGGGTGCAGGAAAAACCTGTACCCAGTTTGCTGCGCGGTTTTTCTGCACCGGTGAAATTGCATTACGCCTATTCGCGCGAGGATTTGGTGTTGTTGATGAGCCGCGACAGCGATGGTTTTAATCGCTGGGAAGCGAGCCAGCAATTGGGCCTGCAAGCCATTTATGCTGCTATGGAGATTTACCGCCAGGGCAAACCCTTGCAGGATTTTGCTTTGGATGAGCAGTTGGTGAGCGCCTATAGTTCAGTGTTGCAAAACACCAGCTTGGACGCGGCCATGGTTGCCTATATGCTGACATTGCCCTCGGAGGCCTATGTGGGCGAGTTGGCGGATGTGGTGGAAGTGGAAGCTATCCACTATGGCCGCACGGCAGTGCGCAAAGCCCTGGCGCGGGCCTTGGCGGGCGATTTCCAACGTATTTACCAAGCCTATGACCACCAGCAGGCCTACGCTGCCACCGCCGATGCTATTGCAGCGCGCAGCCTGAAAAATGTGGCCCTGGGTTATTTGATGCTGTTGGACGATGCAACCATTACCCAGGCTTGCGAGCAACAGTATCGCCACAGCAACAATATGACCGATGTGATGGCAGCGCTGACGCAATTGGTGAATAGCGAATCGGCGCTGGCGCAAAGCTTGGCACAACAGGCTCTTGTCGACTTCTACCAGCGCTGGCAGCAGGAATCCCTGGTGGTTAACCAGTGGTTAACTGTGCAAGCGGCCTGCCCATTACCGGGTGCACTGGCGCGGGTAAACAATTTGCTGCAACACCCAGCCTATGATGGCAAAAACCCCAACAAAATCCGCGCTGTGATCGGTGCTTTCTGTAACAGCAACCCGATTAATTTCCACGCCGGGCAGGGCGAGGGCTATGCCTTCCTTGCGGGGCAAATTATTCAGCTCAATCGCCAAAACCCGCAAATTGCCGCGCGCTTGCTAACACCCCTGACCAAGTGGAAAAGGTACAGCCAAGAGCGCCAGCAATTAATGAAAGCACAACTGGAAAGAATCCTCGCCGAACCGGATTTATCTAAAGATGTGTACGAGGTGGTGAGCAAAAGTTTGGCTTGATCTGCTTTGATTCAATAAAAAATCCCGCTGCGGCGGGATTTTTTTATGGGGCAGATCATTACCCTTTGCGTACATTTTGCTAGCGATTGCAGCCTGCTAGCGATAAGCAGCTTCGCGTTTGAGCAGTTCGCGTTTGCGCTCAACCCCCCAGCGGTAACCCGATAGGCCGCCGTCGCTGCGCACTACCCGGTGGCAGGGGATCGCCAGGGCAATGGGGTTGGCGGCGCAGGCGCTGGCCAGGGCGCGCACGGCATTGGGCTGGCCGAGTTGTGCAGCGAGGTTTTTGTAGCTGCGGGTTTCGCCCAGTGGAATGGCGCACAAGAGTTGCCACACGCGCTGTTGAAATTCTGTGCCCTGCATATCTACTACCAGGTTTAGCGGAGCTCTGGGCTGCTCGATAAACGCAATAATTTTTTGCAGTTGAGGCAAATCTGGTTGGCGTTTGAGTGTGGTCTTAGCAAAGCGCTGCTGCAAATCGGCCAGTAATTCCTGCTCGCTATCGCCCAACAAAATCGCGCAAATTCCTTTGGCGCTTTGTGCCACTAATACTTGCCCAAGGCTGGATTGACCCAGGGCTACCTCAAGCATGTTCATCGCTTTGTGCCTCGTTCAACTTGTTGTCCTGGGCCTTATTGCCCTGTGTTGCGGCCAGTGCAGCGGTGGAGCGGGTGGAGATGAAAGCAAGTAGCGCCAGCACCAGGCCGGCAAGCAGGGCCAGGGGCCAGCTGCCCATTATCATAAAGGGTGTCCAATCGCTGACCGGATGAATTTGCCCGGTAAATGTTTGTTCTTTAAATGAATCGCTGCGGCTGAGCACCTGGCCCTTGTTGTCGATAATAGCGCTGGGGCCGTTATTGGTGCTGTAAATCAGGTAGCGGCCGGTTTCCAGGGCGCGCATTTGCGCCATCTGCATAAATTGTTTCGATTGGATCGAATCCAAGAACCAGCCGAGGTTGTTCACGTTGAGCAACACCTGGGTTTCCCGCGCACTGCGTGCAATTAAATCCGGGTAAACAATTTCGTAGCAAATCGCCGGGGTGATGCGTATGCCCTGGGCGATAAGCCCGTGCTGTTCTTGCGGCCCCAAATTGATAAACGAGGTGGGCAGGTCAAAAAATTCGATCAGCCCGCGCACATATTCCTCCAGCGGCACATATTCACCAAAGGGCACCAGGCGGCGCTTGTGGTAAAAGCCCAAGCCTTCGCCCAGGCCGGCAATGGAGTTGTAGTAATGCTGGCGTTTAGCGTCGGCAAATATCACCCCGGTAAACAGTGCCGCGCCCGATTGCGCAGCGCGCTGGTTCATTTCCTCCAAAAACGGCAAGGCAGTTTGGTAGGTGAGGGCAGTGGGTATGGCCGCCTCTGGCCAGATTACCCAATTATTGCTCCAGAGGTTTTCGCTGAGCTGGCGCAGTTGGTTGAGGCTGGTATCTATGGCCTCGTAATCCCAATTCAATTTGATGCCTTGATCGACATTGGGTTGCACCATGCCCACGCTAATGGTTTGTTCGGCAGGTGTTGCCCAGGTGATGGTTTTTAATCCGGCACCGGCACCCCACACCAAGGCGCACAGGCCGGTGCTAATGAGCAAGCTGCGCGAGGCTTTGCCCTGCCACAACCACTGGGCCAGCAGGCCGCTGGTGATAAGGCTGAGCCAGGTTAAACAGAGCACCCCGGCAACCGGCGCCCAACCGCTGAGCCAGGTATTCAAATGGGCGTAGCCGATAAACAACCAGGGGAAGCCAGTGAGCAACCAGGTGCGCAACCATTCGCCCAGCAGCCAGCAGGCGGGCAGGGCAATGATCAGGGCCAGCGAGTGCCGGTTAAACCAGCGGCCAAACAGGTAAAACGGCAGACTAAAAATAGCAGCCATAAAGGCCGCGAAAATAACAACCAACAGGGCGGATAAGAACGGCGATGCGCCGCCAAAGTTATGGATGCTGACGTAAATCCAGTGGATACCGGCCGCGTACAGGCCAACGCCGAACACAAAGCTGCGCCACATTACTTGCTTGAGTGGCTGGTCTTTTAATAGCAGCGCAAAAATGCTGACGGCCAGCAGTGCCAATGGCCAAATATCCAAAGGGGCAAAGCTGAAGGTGATCAGGCCGCCGCTCAACAGGCACAGCAGCAGTGCTGCGGTAGTGGGCAGTGCAAGGATTTTATTTTTCATAGTGTCATCCTAAAAAAATCCCGCCAGGGGGCGGGATCTTCCGGGGTTTATCGGTGCGGTTTATTCGTCGCTATCCGCTACCAGGGTTAAGCGCAGCAAATGGATTTGGCGGTTGTCGGCATAGAGCACGCGGAAGCGCATACGGCCTATTTGCGCCACTTCGTTGCGCTTGGGCAAATGGCCAAACTCCTGCATCAAAATGCCGCCGATAGTGTCGAAATCTTCATCGCTGAATTCA
>CAMLRI010000334.1 GCA_946482385.1 uncultured Cellvibrio sp. | reverse complement strand
GAGAGGATGCGCAGCCGCTGCTGTGCCCAGGCCAGGTCTGGCTCGCTAAAAGTCTCTGGCTCCATACCTGTGTAAACATCGCCCTTGAACGCCAGTAGCGCCTGCTTGGCGTTGCTGGGAGTGAAGGGCAGCTGCCAGTTGAGAAAGCGCTGGGCGTTAAGTTCGCCCAGTTTGTCGCTGATGCCCATAAGTTCCGACAGCTGGCGCGGGCTGAGGGGGCGCAGCTGCTCGATCAGCGCCTGGGATTGCTCGAGGAACTGCGCCTGGGTGTGCTTGGCAGTGGTGGGGGGCGTATCGAAATCCAGCGTTTTGGCCGGGGAAATCACATGCAACATCGGCTAATTCATCACAAAAAGGGCGGATCTGGTTAAGGTTGGGCTGGGGCTGTTACCAGGCTTAAGGCTACTACTACCAGGCTTATGGCTATTCCGGTTTAAGGATATCCAGCCACCAGTTGAGCGGGGTGACGCCGTCTTGGGGGTCGTAGACATTGCCGTACATCCACTGGCTCTGGCCGTCCTGGCCGACATAGCGGTTGAGTATGGCTTCGATAGCGTCGAAACCGCAGCTGACGTGTATGGCGTAGCTGAGCATACGCGGGGTTTCCCGCTCCAGTTCACCGCCCAGTTTTTCCAGCTCGGGGGTGAGCTGGTCGCTCAGCTGCTCGATATCGCCGCGGCTAAATACCCGGATGCTTAAGTTGCCGCTGCGCTTGACCAGGTCGAACTCGCGGGTTTGCGGCAGCATTCTCAGGGTATCGCCACTGGCCAGGCCCTTGGCAAAGGCGGGCGATTGCACCAGCTGCAGGCAGCCGTCGTCCAGCTCGCGCACTTGCAGTTGCTCCACCAGCGGCTGGCCATTGGCGCCCAGGCCGGCAAAAAGTTCGATAATTTGAAGGGCTTGTACCACAGCTTTCACCTTGGATTAAAAATAGGTGTGGCATTATAACCCCCTCATCTACTTATAGCCCCAGGCTAACAAGGAGTCCTACTATGAAAAACCTTGCCCACTACCTGCTGTTGGCGGTTGCCCTGGCTGCGCTGAGCGGCTGCGTGGTCAACCCGGTCACCGGTAAGAAGCAAATTTCACTTATGTCGCCGGAAGATGAAATCGCCGCTGGCAGCCAAAACTATGTGCCCAGCCAGCAATCCCAGGGCGGCCAGTACACCGTCGACCCCGGCCTGACCACTTATGTGCAGTCGGTCGGCAAAAAGCTGGCGGCGGTAAGCGATAGGCCCAACCTGCCCTATGAATTTGTGGTGCTCAACAACGATGTGCCCAACGCCTGGGCCATGCCCGGCGGCAAGCTGGCGATCAACCGCGGCCTGCTGATGTACCTGGAAGATGAAGCCCAGCTGGCCGCTGTACTGGGCCACGAAATTGTCCATGCCGCCGCCCGCCACGGCGCCCAGCAGCAAACCCAGAATGTGCTGATCGGCGCCGGGGTGCTGCTCACCGGGGTGGCTATCTCCCAGAAAAAACCTGAATACGGTGCTGTCGCCATTGGCGCCCTGGGCGTCGGCGCCACCGCCTGGCAGGCCAAATACGGCCGCACCCACGAGCTGCAATCCGATGAAGTGGGCATCAAATATATGGCCAAAGCCGGTTACGACACCCAGGCGGCGGTAGAGCTGCAGCAAATCTTTATGAAGCTGTCGGAAGGCCGCAACAGCAGCTTTATTGAGGGGCTGTTCGCCAGCCACCCGCCATCACAGGAGCGGGTGGAAGCCAACCGCAAAACCGCCGCCCAATACCCCGGCGGGGTGCGCAACAAAACTCAATACCAGCGCGCCATTGCCCAGTTAGTGAAGGACAAGCCCGCCTACGAGAAGTACCAAAAAGCGCAAAAACTGGCGGCTAACAAGCAGTACATAGATGCCCTGGCCTATGTCGACCAGGCCGCTGCCGCCCAGCCCAAGGAAACCCTCTTTTGGGAGATGAAAGGCCAACTGCTGCTGCAACAAAACAAGCGCGAGGAAGCGGTAGCCGCCCTGGATAAAGCCGTGCAGGCCAACCCTGCCTACTTTAAGCCCTATGTGTACCGCGGCATTGCCTACAACCAGCTGGGCAAACGCGACCTGGCGGAAAAAGACCTGCTCACCAGCCAGCGCTACCTGCCCACCCAGGTTGCCACCTACTACCTGGGTGAAATCGCCCTGGCCAAGGGCAACCGCAGCCAGGCGGCCCAGTATTTCCAACAGGCCGCCCAGGGCGGCGGTGAAATCGGCCAAGCCGCCCAGGCGCAGTTGGGCAAGTTGCAATAAGCCCCTGAGTTACCCCAAGCCCGGCCCAGTGCCGGGCTTGTTGTTTGTATAGCCGTCGCACCTTATGTAGGGGGCTGGTTATAATCGCCGCCCGCCGCTTGCCCAATAACTAAAAGATTTCGATCTAACACAGGCTCCCCATGTCCCAACCCCCAATTCCCCCCGCCTCGCCGGCCGCTGTGCGCGCTCTGGATGCCATCGCCGAAGTCAGCGGCCGCTGCACCGCTTGGCTCACCCTGGCAATGGTGCTGGCCACCAGCCTGATAGTGCTGCTGCGCCATGTGTTCGATATTGGCTCCATCGCCCTGCAGGATGCAGTTACCTACATGCACGGCCTGGTGTTTATGCTGGGCGCTGCCTACACCCTGAAGCACCAGGGCCATGTGCGGGTGGATATCCTCTACAACCGCTTTTCCCCCGCTGCCCGCGCCTGGGTGGATGCCCTGGGCAGCCTGGTGCTAACCCTGCCGCTGATGGTGTTTATCGGCTGGGGCAGTTGGGATTATGTGTGCAACAGCTGGCAGATCCGCGAGGGCTCGGGGGATTCCGGCGGCCTGGGCGGGGTTTACCTGTTTAAAAGCCTGCTGCCGCTGATGGCGCTGAGCCTGAGCCTGCAAGCCCTGGCGGATTTGCTGCGCAACCTCTGGCAGCTAATGAGCGGGGAGGGCGCGCCATGCTGATCGAGCTAATCCCGCTGTGGATGTTTATCGCCATTTGCGCCTTTTTGGTACTGGGCTACCCAGTGGCCTTTACCCTGGGCGGTATCGCCCTGGGCTTTGCCGGCCTGGGTATAGTGGCGGGGGTGTTCGACGCCAACCTGCTGAAAAGCTTTCCGCCGCGCCTGTACGGCATTATGAAAAACGAAACCCTGGTGGCGGTGCCGCTGTTTGTGTTTATGGGCACAGTGCTGGAAAAGTCGCGCCTGGCGGAAGACCTGCTCACCAACATGGCCAAGGCCTGCGGCCGTTTGCCCGGCGGCCTGGGGCTATCGGTGATCCTGGTGGGCACCATGCTCGCCGCCAGCACCGGTATTGTCGGCGCCACTGTGGTCACCATGGGGCTGATGTCGCTGCCGCTGATGCTCAAGCGCGGCTATAGCCCCAGCTTTGCCTGCGGCACCATCTGCGCCACCGGCACCCTGGGGCAAATCATCCCGCCCTCTATTGCCCTGGTGTTGCTGGGCGATGTGCTCTCCAGTGCCTACCAGCAGGCGCAGCTGAAGCTGGGGGTGTTCAACCCCAAAACCATTTCCGTGGGCGATTTATTTGTCGCCGCCATAG
>CAMLRI010000333.1 GCA_946482385.1 uncultured Cellvibrio sp. | reverse complement strand
GGGTCGGCGGCCAGGTGCAACTGGAATTGCGGCAGCGGCATAGCCGGCAGGTGAGGCAGGCGCCAATGGCTGGGGGCAAGGGCGTTGGGTAACAGCTGGATACTGGGGTTTTTCATACCGCGATCCTGAACAGGGATTGGCTTCAGGATTCACAGTAAAAAAACAGTCTTAAGGCAAACTTAAGGGCGAACAGTCGGGCGCATTTTCTAGGGAACCTCTGAAGGTTCGAAATAATTATCAGGGTATACAAAACTATCGTTACCCGTGTTCTACGGCGGGTCGATATAAATTATTTTGGTTTTTCCGTAGTAGCTCTTTTGCAGCTAATTTTTTTGAATTTTTTCCAGCAACTCATCGCTGGCTTGAAGCAACTCTTTTAACAGTGGCTCATCAACATCTAAATAGCCTTCGTATTCCGCCAAGTTTCTGCGCTCGTGGCAGAGCGAAAAAATACGCACTTGAGTTTTAGTGGTTTGAATGGTGTGCGTTAGGCATTGAAATACCAAGTAGCGTTTGTCTGACCTATACCCCTGTTGGCGCAAAGCATAAAGTGCCAGCGCATGAGCGGCGTTGTAGGCCAAGTCGAAGCGGCTGGCAAAACTGAGTGTAGAGTTGTGGGCATCTTGCAAACGGTCTATTGCACTGCGTAACAAGCCTGCCGATTCGTTGGCATCGGGCGGTTCGGCTTTGAGGCCGCCGGTGCGAACCAGGTTTTCTAATTGTTCAATCATTAATTGCTTCCTTTCGCAGGTTGTATAGCGGTTGCATTAGGTTTTTCTGCCCAGAGTAAAATTCGATCCTGCTCGGTTACTCGCTGTAAAAAGTGGTTGCCAGCACCGAGCTTGGCAGCAAAATCCTGCGGGGAGTAAAGCGTGGGGTTTATGGTACGGCCAAGCGTCTCTTCCAGCGGCGTAAGCAACTCCATCACCTGCCCATAACTTAAATTCTCACCCACTAACATCAGGTCAATATCGCTAGCGGCTGTCGCCTCCCCTTTGGCGATAGAACCGTAGATAAAACCTTGGGTTATGTTGGGCTCTAGTGGTGACAATGCCGATTTAATCGCATCGCCAATGCCGAAGGTTTTGCGGACAATGGCCAATAAATCAGGATAAATGGGACATTGGGGGTTGGCCTGGTAGTGGTTCTGGTTTCCCTTTTGGGTTTGCATGATTAACCCTGCCGAGCGCATACGCTCAAGCTCACGCATAACCGTGCCTTTGCCCAGCCCTACCCAACGGATAATCTCATTGGTAAAAAAGCTCTGATCTGGCTTACCAAAGAGCAAACCCAGCACTTTTTGCTGGGTTTTACTGAATAGCGCATCGCCCAGGCTGGTTTTGTCTGCTACTGCTGTTGCGCCCATCGTAATTGCCCCGGAAGAAAAGTCCCAAAATGGGGACTATAATACCCATTTTGGGGGCTTTCAAGCCGAATTCCCCAGATCTCCGACCAACAGCTATTAAAGAGCTAGCCACCGAGAGTCTGTTGATCCTCTAGGCTCAGAGCATGGCGAGCGGCGCGTTTAAGGGCTTTTATCTTGGCCTTGGTGTCATCTAAGGCTTATTCGCAGCAGATCTCTTTTTCTATGGGGATTGAGTTATCCAGTTCGCGGTTGAATCGGCGCTCAACCCGCCGCATTGATCCGCATCATCAAATTCAATTGGTTCACAATCAGCTGAAACTCTTCAAACTGGCGCTGGTTAAAATCGCCATCCATGGCATCGGCATAAACCAATGCCACTAGGCGCTTGTTAAGGAACAGCGGCGCCAGGAACACATCGCCCTGGGCGTTGAATACCTGCAGCACCCCCAGCTCCCGCGGCGCCAGTTGCGCCTGGTGCCACAGCGGCTGCTGGCTGCGCAGCAGCTCGTGCATCATCTCGCCCTTGCGCAGGTTGTCCAGGCTGATGTGCAGCTGCTGGCGCCACAGGTGGGTGCCGCGCCCGGCAACGTAGCGGATATCCAGGCTTTTGCTTTTGTAATCCACCAGGGCGATAGCCAGGCGCGCCAAGGCGGCGCCTTCGTGCAGGGCGTTGAGCGATAGCTGGGTGATTTTGCTGATGTCCTCGCCGGCGATCATCATCTGGTGGATCTGGTTGAGCTGGCGCTGGAAAAAATAGTCGGGGCGCTCCTCGGGCGGGGGCGGCTCGTCGATAAGGTTGGGGTCGGGCAAGGCGCTGATCAGCACTTCCACACCGTAGGTTTTGGCAATCACCGAGGCCTCATCGGCCATCAAGCGCAATTGCTCCCGCGCCTGCTCCTCGTTGAGCTTGCACAGCTCGGCGGCTTTGCGGGTGAGCTTTTGCATCTCCGGCGCTTTCATGCCCTTGTGGATTTGCTTGCTGATTTCGTTGCCCAGGTTAACCGCCTGCGCCGCCTCGCTGCTGTGGCTGCGGTTGTCGCAGGCTTCAATCAGCAAATCGCCCAGGGCCCAATCCCTAATCAGTTGGCGGGTGAGCAGATTGACATCCATACCCAAAAAATCCTGGGCCAAATGCCGCTCGTTTTCCGGCGCGTCATCGCGCGCCTGGATAAATTCCTCTACCTGTTTGCGGCCGCTGGCAATCAGCGCCAGCTCGCCCAGGTTGCGCAGCAGCGCGGCAATAAACACCTGCTCTTTTTGCTCGCCATTGAGGTGCGGCACCATGGCCTTGGCCTGCACCGCGGCGTGGAAGGAGCGCGCCAAACTGCGGATCATGTGCAGCTTGGGTTTGCCCTTGAGGAAGCTGTCGATCAAGGTGGTGGCCAGGGTGATGTTTTTGAGGTTGTCGAAGCCCAGTTGCACTATGGCGCGGGACACGGTTTTGATGGGAGTGAAGCTGGGGTTGTAGTGGATCGAGTTGGCGATCTTGAGCACCTTGGAGGTGAGATCGGCATCGCGCAGGATAATGCGGGTTAAATCTTCCGCGCGGGTTTTTTCGTTTTCACTGAGCGCGCAAATTTCGCGCACTACGCTGTCGAGGGTGGGCAATTCCTGTTCGCAAAGTGCCTTCATCCATGCATCCAAACCACGCAATTCACTCATAGGATACAGACCGGCTGGCTATTATTTTGGGGTTTGATGAGTGTAGTCTAAGGCGCCTTTTTTCGCTTTTTTCCCCTGTGAGGTTTTATGCTGGTTGCGCTGTGGATTGCTATTGCTTACGGATTAGGCCTGCTGGTGCGCCCCCTGGGGTTGCCGCCGCTGGTGGGCTACCTCGCCGCCGGCTTTGCCCTGCATTCACTCAACCCCCTACTGGCGCTGCCGCCCGAGGGGGAAATCTGGCTGCACGAACTGGCGCACCTGGGCGTGTTGCTGCTGATGTTTACCATCGGCCTGAAACTGCGCGCCCAAACCCTGGTGCGCAGCGAGGTGCTGGGCGGCGGCCTGCTGCACTTTGGTGTATCCGTAGCGCTGTTTACGCCGATAATTTACGGCCTGTTTGAGCTGCCACTGCAAGAGGCCCTGTTACTGGCCAGCGCCCTGAGCTTTTCCAGCACCGTACTGGCCGCCAAAATCCTGGAAGGCAAGCACGAACTGCGCGCCTTCCACGGCCGCGTCGC
>CAMLRI010000332.1 GCA_946482385.1 uncultured Cellvibrio sp. | reverse complement strand
CTGGCAGCAGCAGGGTTTGCTTGGCCGTTGCGACCTGGTGTTTTCCCGCGATGCACAAGCCGATGCACCGCGCTATGTGCAGGATTTATTGTTGTTACATGCGCAGCATCTACGGCAGTGGCTGGAGCAGGGCGCGGCTATCTATGTGTGCGGCAGCTTGAAGGGCATGGCCCAGGGGGTGGATTCAGCCCTGCGGCAAATTATCGGCAGCGATGCTTTGGAGCAGCTGAGCGAGCAGGGGCGCTACAGGCGCGATGTTTATTAAGGAGCCGCTATAGTTTGCAGGGTTACATGGCCTCGGTATGAATTGGCACTGTTTCTGCTGTTGTTTCAAGGTCCATGATGACCGCCAGGCTCTACTATGTCTTTCTTACTGAATTATTTCGCCCGTCTCACCCCCGGAAAGTGGGTGTTGTGGAATTACCTGATTTGGTATCTGGTAACGGTTTATTACCACTTCGATCCCAGTCCGGCGATTTGGATTAATGCCCTGGGTATTAGTGCGGTTATTGGTGTGGCCTTGTTGTTGAGCGTCAACCAGGGGCAGTCACCCCTGGCTAACCCCTGGCAAACCTTCCGCCTGTTTTGGATGCCTTTTGCGGTATCCAGCTTTTCGTCGTTGATCAAAGGCCAGGGTTTTACCCTGATCTTTTCTCCCTCTGTTACCGAGTTGGCGGTGAGCCTGGCTGCCTGCTTGTTGTTCAGCCTGGGTGTTTATGCCCTCAAGTGGCGCAATCGTGCCCCGGTAGTGCGCCCCGCCTGAGTTGCCTCGGCTTCCCCGAGTCCCCTATACTCGCCCGCCCGCACAATCGTAGGTGTGGGGTTTGGTTGTATTTTTCCCCGATTTCATCACGTGACCTTTGGTAGGGGTCACCACTGACCAAGGATTTATCATGCCTGTTATTACTCTCCCCGACGGTTCCCAGCGCGTTTTCGAAAAGCCCGTAAGTGTTTACGAGGTGGCTGCCTCTATTGGCGCCGGCCTGGCCAAGGCCACTCTCGGCGGCCGCGTTAATGGCCAGCGTGTCGACGCCCACGACCTGATCAGCGAAGACGCCAGCCTGGTGATCTTTACCCCCAAAGACGAAGACGGCCTGGAAATCATCCGCCACTCCTGCGCCCACCTGCTCGGTCATGCGATTAAGCAGTTGTTCCCCGATGTGAAAATGGCCATTGGCCCCACCATCGATAACGGCTTTTATTACGACATTGACCTGGAGCACAAGCTCACCGACGAAGACATTGCCGCCCTGGAAGCGCGCATGCTGGAGCTGGCCAAAACCGAATACGATGTGGTGAAAAAGAAGGCGAGCTGGCAGGAAGCTTATGAGGTATTCAGCGCGCGCGGCGAGACCTACAAGCTGGAAATCCTCGACCGCGATGTGCCCAAAGACGCAACGCCCGGCCTCTATCACCACGAAGAATACGTGGATATGTGCCGCGGCCCCCATGTGCCCAATATGCGTTTTTGCCATCACTTTAAATTGATGCGCGTTTCCGGCGCTTACTGGCGTGGCGATTCCAACAACAAAATGTTGCAGCGCATTTACGGCACCGCGTTTGCCGATGCCAAACAGCTCAAGGCCTATTTGAACCTGCTGGAAGAGGCCGCCAAGCGCGATCACCGCAAACTGGCCAAGAAATTTGATTTGTTCCACCTGCAAGACGAAGCTCCCGGCATGGTGTTCTGGCATCCCAAGGGCTGGACCCTGTGGCAGCAAATCGAGCAGTACATGCGCGCCAAGCAAAATGATTGGGGCTACCAGGAAGTCAAAACTCCGCTGATTATGGATCGCAGCCTCTGGGAAAAATCCGGCCACTGGGAAAACTATCGCGAAAATATGTTCACCACCGAGTCGGAAAAACGCGACTTTGCGGTCAAACCCATGAACTGCCCCGGCCATATCCAAATCTTTAACCATGGCCTGCGCTCCCACAAAGACTTGCCGCTGCGCCTGGCGGAATTTGGTTCCTGTCACCGCAATGAAGCCTCGGGTGCCCTGCACGGCATTATGCGGGTGCGCGGTTTTGTGCAGGATGACGCCCATATCTTCTGTACCGAAGACCAGGTAGTGGCCGAGGTGGCGGCGTTTAACCAAATGCTCAAATCCGTCTACGACGATTTCGGTTTTACCGATATCGCGGTCAAGCTCTCCCTGCGCCCGGAAAAATACGCCGGCAGCCTGGAAACCTGGAACAAGGCGGAAGAGGGGCTGCGCATTGCCCTGCGCGCCGCCGGCCTGGAATGGGAGGAGTTGCCTGGTGAGGGCGCCTTCTACGGCCCCAAAATTGAATATCAAATCAAAGACGCCCTGGGTCGCTCCTGGCAGTGCGGCACCATCCAGTTGGACTATGTGCTGCCCGAGCGCCTGGATGCGGAATACGTGGCCGACGACAATGTGCGCAAGCGCCCGGTGATGCTCCATCGCGCCATCCTCGGCTCCTTCGAGCGCTTCCTGGGGATCCTGATTGAACACTATGAAGGCTCCTTCCCGGTATGGTTGGCGCCGGTACAAGTAGTGGTCGCCAATATCACCGACAGCCAGGCTGATTACGTAAAACAGGTCGAAAAAGCCCTGCGCGATCTGGGTATTCGTGTCATTGCGGACTTGAGAAACGAGAAGATCGGCTTTAAAATCCGCGAGCACACCATCCAGCGGGTTCCTTACCTGCTCGTTGTTGGGGATAAAGAGGTTGAAAATCAATCACTTGCAGTACGCACCCGCGACGGCAATGACCTTGGTGTGATGCCCCTTGAAGCTTTCATCGCGCACTTGACCGCCGATATAGCGCGTCGAGGCAGAGTTTTTTCTGCTGAATAAGCGCCCGATGAACCAAGGCACCGATTAATTTTTTGGAGATACGATTATCAAACGAGACAACGCCCCCGTGGCCAAAGGCAATTCTAAGAAGGCCCGGATCAATGATCAGATCGAAGCAAAACAGGTTCGTTTAATCAATGCCGAAGGCGAGCAGGTGGGCATAGTCACCCTGTCCGAAGCCCTGGCAGCGGCGCAAGCCGCAACCCTGGATCTGGTGGAAATTGTCGCGGATAGCGACCCGATAGTCTGCAAAATCATGGACTACGGCAAGCATCTGTTTGAAATCAAAAAAACCAAAGCTGCCGCTAAAAAGAAACAAAAGCAGCAGCAAATCAAAGAAATGAAATTTCGCCCAGGGACGGAAGAGGCGGATTATCAGGTCAAGTTAAAGGCCCTGATCCGCTTCTTGGAGCATGGGGATAAGGCCAAGGTAACCCTAAAGTTCCGTGGCCGCGAGCTCGCTCACCAAGAGTTGGGAATGGAAATGATGCAGCGCATCGAGAAAGACCTGACCGAGTTGGGCGCCGTGGAGCAAGCCGCCAAAATGGAAGGCAAACAGCTCACCATGGTAATCGCCCCCAAAAAGAGAAAATAGCCGGGCTTTTAGCTGCCTTGGTTATTTAATTACTGACTTAAATGTGTGGAGTTCTATCACATGGCAACCAAAGCTAAAGTACACAGTGGCGCCTCCAAGCGCTTCAAAAAGACTGGCGCGGGCTTCAAGTTCAAGCACGCTAACAAAAGCC
>CAMLRI010000331.1 GCA_946482385.1 uncultured Cellvibrio sp. | reverse complement strand
CTGGCAGCACTGCTGCTGTGGGCGCTGGCCGCCTGCTGGAAGGGCAGGGCCAGGGGCGTGGTGATGCGCTTGTCGTTGGCTGCCAGTGGCGGGCTAAACACCAGTGCCAGCAGGCCACCCAGGAGGGCGCGACAAACTGCTGGCAGGAACTTCGGGTTGGGCATGGCGATACTAGTCAATCAAGCGGGTGGGCGATTTCATCCTGACCAAAACGAACAACGCCACTTTCGATGGCCACCCCCTATCCGGCAGCAGCATCCAAAGTGGCGTTATCTTCCTTTACATCAGCAAATTTTAGCTCAGCAATTGGCCGCCGAGGCTTACAGGGTTTTCATGTACTCCAGCAAAGCCCAGCGCTCTTCCTCGGTCAGCGGGGTCAACTGGCCACTGGCGACCTTGGGGTCGTGCATAGTGCCGTATTCGTGGCCGCCATTCAAATCGCCCACGCGCAGGGCGCGGAAGGGGAAGCCCTCGTAACCTTCGCTGCGGAAGCCCACTTTGCGCGGGTCGAACTCCCGCGCGCCCACGCGGAACTCATCGGGGCGGTACTCGCCCTCGGCGGGGTCGCCCTCGCGCTTTTTCGGCAGCAGCAGGTCGTAGAGCGTGGGCACAGAGCCATTGTGCAGATAGGGCGCCGTTGCCCAAATACCATTGAGCGAGCGGGCCTTGTAAGCCACCAGCGAGGCATAGGGTTTGGCGGTGGTATCCGGCTCGTAGTTGCCCATTTTGATGCTGGGTTTGATTTCGTTGTCGAAGAAGGAGTGGGCCATCATGTACAGCCAATCCAGGCCGCGGCGCAGCGGCCACTTGTCGGCATCGGGGGTGGCGACAGCGCCCTTGGTGGCGGCAGTGAGAACCTGCACTACCGGCGCGCGGTTTTGTACCACTATGTCGCCCACACCTTCGCTCAGGTAGGTGTTGAAGAAGTTGCCCGAGTAGCCCGAGTAGTTGACGCTGTTATGGGCCATGGCCGGGTCTGTGCCTATGCTGTCCACGCTCGACATTTTGGCCACCACTATGCGATCCCAATCGTTGCGGTCGATCACCTCGTGGCAGGACTGGCAGTACTCGGCATAGAGCAGCTGGCCCTGGTCGGCCTTGGCCTGGTCTATGGCCCAGGCAGGCTCCTGGTCGAAAATAGCCTTGGCCTTGGCCTGCTCGGGGTTGCCTGTGTCGATAGTTGGCCACACCGGCGATTTAAGGCTCTTGAGGTGGGATTCCAGGCGCGACAAATTGACCAGGTCGATAGACGACTTGAAATCGATCTTGTGGGTTTTCTTTTCCTGGCCAGTGAGCTTGGCCGACAGGCTGAAACCGGCCTCGGTAGCCTGCCAATCGAGCATGGCAAACACCCCAATCACCTCGCCCGCATTGCGCCCCAGGGGGCCGACCCCGGCGTTGTTGGCCAGGCCATTCCACTGCACATAGTCGGAATGGGTAATATCCCACAGGAAGGGGTAGCTCACCGGGGCATTGGGCTCGTTAAACAGCAGGGGTTTGATGCGCTGCATCTTGGCCAGGCTCAGGCCCGGGTAGCCGGCGTCCTTAAGCTGCAGGCGGCGGATAATCTCGGCAAACTGGGCATCGCCAATAATGGTTTCGCTGATGCCTTCCAGCACCTTGTCCACCTGGGCACTGGTGAGCAAGCGCTTGCCCTTGGCACTGGTAGCCGACAAGAGCACCGAGCGCACCTGGGCTTTGTTGATCACATGCTCCAACACCCGGTTGTAGATGCGGCCAAAGGCATCCAGGCGGGCATAGCCGTATTCAATGTGGGAGTGGTTGACGTTGTTGTAGAGCGCGATGGTGGCGCTCCACTGCTGCAAATCTTTCACCACGGCGGCAGCATCAGCGTAATTGCCGCGCTCCAGTACTGCGGCGACAAAACGCTGCTGCTTGGCGGCATCCTCTTTGGTCGCCTTAAGGCTCTGCTCCAGGTGGGTCAAAAAGCCCACCATATCGGCCATGGCCGGGCCGCCGTCGATGCGGATCGCCTTGCCCTGGTAATTCACCTGGCCGGTGTGGCAGGCGGCGCAGGTAAAGCCCATGTAATCCTGGCCCTGGTAAGTCTCTTTCACAAAGCCTACGGGCAGACCATCGGGGTTAAAGAAGGTGGGTTTTTGCGGCAGGTAGCGGTAGCGGTCGATATTGGCGTTGTCGCGGAAGGGGGTTTGCGATTCAGCCTGCTCCAGGGCGATAAAGAAGTCGTAGGGCATTAGCGCCGAACCCTGGGTGGTGTTGTAGTACCAGAGGCTGTCGGATTCGCTCCAACCCTGGTCGAGGTAAATCGGGGTGCTATAGCTCTCGCCAAAGGCGCCATCTTTGATGGCAATGGCGCCGCGGTCGGCGTCGTCATCCCACTGTTGGTAGGCCTTGCCTATCGCCAGGGCGATGGCCATGGCCAGGCCAATCAACACCACAATGCGCAACCACCAGCGCCAACGGCTGCGCCCGAAAGTATCGCGGGCAATAAAAAGATCGCGGACAACAAAAAGGCCCATAGTCATAACTCCTCTTTAAGGTCTATCCCATTCAATGTTTGTTATTGTGCGGCGCCAGTGGCACCAACGCGGCTGTAGCAAGCGCGGCTAAGATACCCCGCCAAGGCCGCAAAAGTCACTCGCCAGCTGCGCCCTGGCGCGGCTTGCAAGCCGGCGCACTTGCGATTAGTGTAACCGGCGTTTTTCACCTCCCCCTGTTTTGAGGAATTCCCTATGAAATCTCTGCCGATAAAATCATTGAGCGTTTTGCTTATCTCTGTAGCTGCACTGAGCAGCGGCTGCTCCTGGGTTAAAGTATCCCCCGAGGGCAGCAGCGTGGCCGTGGCCAATATGGCCAATGTGCGCGATTGCAAAAAACTGGGCACTGCCAATGTGCGCGTTAAAGACAATTTTGTCGGCTCCATGAAGCGCGACCCCAGCAAAGTTGCCCAGGAACTAACCAACCTGGCGCGCAATGAAGCTGCCGTAGCCGGCGCCAACACCATAGTGCCCGTCAGCCAGGTGCAAGACGGCCGCCAAAGCTTTGATATGTTCTACTGCAATTAATCCCAGTGCGCAGGAAAGAATACCGTCCCTTGCAGGACACGCCGTGAATACATCCCTGTAGGCTCGAGGTCGGCACCCATGCCTCCCTCGGTCCTGCAAGGGACGGTATTCTTTCCCAGCAAGTGCATCGCAACTACAAACCGCCCCCATCCCCAAGAGCGCAATCTTTGCTAGGGTTACAGCAGCGCTGTCTTATTTCTGTCACACAATTGCCATAATTTAGCGCCAGCTATTGCAGCCCTTTTAATCACCCTGTCGTAAACCCTAGTTTGCTCCCGAGGTACAAGGTGTCGGACGCCTATTTCAATCGTGAACTCAGCCTGCTGGAATTCAACAAGCGGGTACTGCACCAAGCCTACAACCAACAGCTACCCCTGCTGGAGCGGCTGCGTTTCCTGTGTATTTTTTCCACCAACCTCGACGAATTTTTTGAAGTGCGGGTCGGCGGCCTGCTGGAAATGCTGGAGCGCAACGCCCCGCCCACCCTCGGCCCCGACGGCATGAGCCAGCTGGAAATCCTCGACCAAATCGCCCTGGGC
>CAMLRI010000330.1 GCA_946482385.1 uncultured Cellvibrio sp. | reverse complement strand
GTGGCGATGACAAGCACCTGCAAGCCGAGCGCAAACGCATCACGGTATTTTTTTCCGACATCAAGGATTTTAGCCAGCTATCCGAAGAAATAGAGGCCGAGGCACTCACCGAATTACTCAACCACTACCTGACCGAAATGTCGAAAATTGTCGCCCACTATGGTGGCACCATCGATAAATTTATGGGCGACGGCATTATGGCCCTGTTTGGAGACAGCGCCAGCAAGGGCGTAAAAGATGATGCCACCCGCTGTGTCGCCATGGCGATTGCCATGAAGAAAAAAATCAAATCCATGCAACAGGAGTGGTTCAACCAGGGCATTAAAAAACCCCTGCAAGTGCGCATGGGCATCAATACCGGTTATTGCACCGTAGGCACCTTTGGTACATCCAACCACCTGGACTACACAGTGCTTGGCACCCAGGTAAACCTGGCCAGCCGGCTGGAGTCTGCCGCCGAGCCGGACGAGATCCTGATCTCCCATGAAACCTGGTCGCTGGTAAAAGACACAGTGATGTGCCGCGACAAAGGTGAAATACAGGTGAAGGGTTTTACTATGCCGGTCAAGGTCTACCAGGTGGCAGACCTGCGCAAAGAAATGGGGAAAAACCAGTCGTATTTTGAAGACCGCGCCGAAGGCTTTTCCATGTATTTGGATATGGACAAGGTGCGCAATTACGATAAACAAAAAGTGATTGAGACACTGGAAAAAGCGGCCGCCCGCTTGCGCGACAAAGTGATCATCTAACCCACTTGAAAGCCTGGCTATTGCCTTAGCAAACGCCGCGTTTCCAACACATAATCCGCTTCGGTTGTACGCAGCGGGTTGATATCCAACCCACCTCGACGGGTGTAGCGCGCATAAACCGTCAATCGCTCCGGCTTACAACGCGTCAACACATCCATAAAAATCCGTTCTACACAGTGCTCGTGAAAATCCTGGTGCTCACGAAATGAAATCAGGTAGCGCAGCAAACCCTCATGGGAAATGGGCGCACCGGTATAACTAATCTGCACACTGGCCCAATCCGGTTGCCCGGTAACCGGGCAATTGGTTTTTAACAAATGGGAAAAAACTGATTCGGTAATTTGCCCCTGCGCAGCGGCAGACTGTAAATAATCTGGATGCGGGTGATAAGTGTCCACCTGAATGGGCAGTTGATCCAGACACACGCCCGGCAGGGGCTGGATTTTGGCTAAAGCACCGGAACCTTCATCAAGATCGCCAATTCGCACCTCGACTGCTGCACCTACCACAGCAGACAAATCGCGCACCAGCATCGCACGCAGTTGGGTTTTATCGGCAATATGGGTTTGGTTAAACGAATTCAAATACAACTTGAAGGATTTTGACTCCACCATAAATTCGCTAGTGCATGGCAATACAAATTCCGCCACTGCCACTTGCGGTTTACCCTGGGGATTCAGCCAGGACAATTCATAACCTGTCCACAAATCTGCGCCGTGAAACGGCAAATCCCCCTGCAAATCTAGCAACAAACGCGAATCTGCCCGCGCAATAGGGAACAGTAGTTCGGGTGCATAACGGGACACGTAATCTGTTTGCTGACCAAGGGGATTGTGTGCCATAACCTAGCCTCAACCAAATAAATTCAACCACATAAACCCAAACAAGCTTTTGCGTTATGCACGCAAACGCTTGCCTGATTTGAGCAAATACAAAGCAACAGCCGTCAGTATAGCCACCAACACAGTTAAACCGACGAACGCAAATACCAATCGGGTATCTGCAATGCCGAGCATGCCGTAGCGAAAGGCATCCACCATATGCAATATAGGGTTAAACGCCGACAGGGTTTGCCAGAAAGGGGGCAACAAACTTATCGAATAAAATACCCCACCCAAATAGGTTAAAGGCGTGAGCACAAAGGTGGGAATAATCGAAATATCGTCAAAACTGTTGGCATAAACAGCATTGATAAAACCCGCCAGGGAGAAAAGCGTGGCCGTCATCAGCAAAATAAACAAGGTAGTAAATACATGGGTTACCTGCACACTGGTAAAGGCCATAGCCACCAGGGTTACAATCACCCCTACTGCAACACCACGCGCCACACCACCCACGACATAACCCAACAAAATAATGGCATTGGGCGTGGGCGATACCAAAATCTCCTCCACGCTGCGCTGGAACTTGGCGCTAAAAAATGACGAGGACACATTGGCGTAAGCGTTAGTAATGACCGCCATCATAATCAGGCCCGGCGCCACAAAATCGATATAGCTAACACCGCCCATATCGCCAATACGACTGCCAATCAACTTACCGAAAATCACAAAGTAGAGCACCATGGTAATGGCGGGCGGCAACAGGGTCTGCACCCATATGCGGGTAAAGCGTTTAATTTCTTTGCGCAAAATGGTGACAAAGGCAATCCACTGCTCATGCGGACTCATACAACCTCCTCGCTTCCGCTGCCTGCCAACGCACCGGACTTGTTGGCGTTCACCATAGCAACAAATAACTCCTCTAAACGGTTAGCCTTGTTACGCATACTCAGCACCTCTATACCCTGGGTACTCAATTGGGCAAAAACCGCATTAAGGGACTGACCTTTATCCACTTCCACCTCAAAAGAGTGCTCATCAATTAGTGCGACTTTATGGCCCTGCACTTCTGGCAGCAACGTCAACTGGCCTTTTACATCAAAAATAAATACTTCTTTATTGAGCTGCTGCAACAAATTTTTAATGCTGGTGTTTTGCACTATGCGGCCCTGGTCAATAATTGCCACATGGCGACACAGGCTCTCTGCCTCTTCCAAATAATGGGTTGTCAAAATAATAGTGGTTCCTGCGGCATTAATCGTGCGCAAAAACTCCCACATGGAGCGGCGCAGTTCTATATCCACCCCTGCGGTTGGCTCATCCAAAATCAGCAATTTCGGCTCGTGCACCAGTGCGCGCGCAATCATTAAGCGCCGCTTCATACCGCCAGATAACATGCGCGCCGGAGTGTGGCGTTTATCCCACAAGCTCAACTGTTTGAGATATTTTTCGGTGTTAAGCAATGCCTGTTTGCGCGGTAAGCCATAGTAGCCGGCCTGCTGCAGCACTATGTCTTCCACCTTTTCAAACATACTGAAGTTAAATTCCTGGGGAACCACACCGAGATATTTTTTCGCCTGGGAAAAATCTTTGTCGATATCACAGCCAAACACGCTCACTTGGCCCGAAGTTTTGCGCACCAAGGAACTGATAATGCCAATGGTGGTGGATTTTCCTGCGCCATTGGGCCCGAGCACAGCAAAAAAATCACCCGGCATGACATCCAGTGAAATCCCCTTCAGGGCTTCAAATTTTTCCTGGTAGGTTTTGCGTAAATCGCGAATCGAAAGTGCAGGAAGCATAAATCCCCTCTGGCACAAGGCCCTGTGGCAATTCAAAGGCGTTTGGATAATGAAACAGGCAAGAAATCAGAAATGGCGCGCAGCCTATCACAGGCGTAAGCACACATCTGACAAGCAATAATAAATTTGGAAAACTGATGACAAAAGTACGGAGGGATAATACGTAAAACTGGAGCGGGAAACGAGACTCGAACTCGCGACCCTAACCTTGGCAAGGTTATGCTC
>CAMLRI010000329.1 GCA_946482385.1 uncultured Cellvibrio sp. | reverse complement strand
AATATGGGCGGCACCGCGGGCGCCACCACCACCCAACACCAAGGCAGTAACCGGCCTGGATGGGTTGGCAGCAGCCACTGGCGCGGGGGCGAAAGCTGCTGCTAAAGCGGGGGCTGATAGGCTATTCAATAGCGCCAATAGCCCAGCAAACACTAGGGATTTCACTTGATGCTGCACAAAAATATCCTGTTAAAATTCGAGCCCAACGCCAGGTTTAAAGCAACTTATCCTAAAAAACCAGCCCAATCGTTAAACACGATGCTGCAATGAATACTTATCTCCATTTTTTAGGATAAACAACATCACCCAAGAGGGCAGACAAAGACATTGCCTTAATTTATGGCATTTATTAAGTAAAACATCCCACAAAACAAACACTTTATAATACAATGCGCCTCGAATAAGCCTTTTTATGGAACAACATCATGACCAACACCCAAGTAGATGACCTGAATGTAGTATCCCAGGAGCTGCTGATCTCCCCCGCTACGCTCAAAGCCAAAATCCCCCTTACCGATAAAGCGCGCGATGTGATCACCCATGGCCGCGAAGTGGTGCGCAATATCCTGGATCGCAAGGATCACCGCATTTTTGTGGTGATTGGCCCCTGCTCCATCCACGATGTCGCCGCCGCCAAAGATTACGCCCAACGCCTGAAAAAGCTGGCCGATGAAGTCAGCGACACCATTTATGTGGTTATGCGCGTCTATTTTGAAAAACCGCGCACAACCGTGGGCTGGAAAGGCTTAATTAATGACCCCTACCTCGACGACTCCTTCAAAATCGAGGAGGGCCTGCATATTGGCCGCCAACTGCTGCTGGATATCGCCGAAATGGGCCTGCCCACCGCCACCGAAGCGCTGGACCCCATATCGCCACAATACCTGCACGACCTGATCAGCTGGTCGGCTATTGGCGCGCGCACCACCGAATCGCAAACCCACCGCGAGATGGCCAGCGGCCTGTCCTCCGCTGTGGGCTTTAAAAACGGTACCGATGGCGGCCTGACCGTAGCCATCAATGCGCTGCAATCCGTATCCAAACCACACCGCTTCCTGGGCATCAATGGCGAAGGCCAGGTTGCCATCATCCACACCCGCGGCAATGCCTACGGCCATGTGGTGCTGCGTGGCGGCAATGGCAAACCCAACTACGATTCCGTGAGTGTGGCCATTTGCGAACAGGAACTGACCAAGGCCAAAGTCGCACCTAATATCATGGTCGACTGCAGCCACGCCAATTCCAACAAAAACCACGAACTGCAAACCCTGGTAATGGAAAATGTGGCCAACCAAATTCTGGAAGGCAACAAATCCATTATCGGCCTGATGGTTGAAAGCAATATTGGCGCAGGTAACCAAAGTATCCCGGCCAACTTGTGCGACTTAAAATACGGTGTATCCGTTACCGATGCCTGTATCGATTGGGAAACCACCGAAAAGGCCCTGCACAAAATGCGCGACACCATTAAAGAAGCCTTGCTTAAGCGCAACGCTCAATAACAGCTATAAGTTTTCAATTTTTATTACCAAAAAAGCGGCAATCGCCGCTTTTTTTATTACCAATTAAAAATACTTAGCCAGCACCAGCCTTGGCTATGGCATTTTATTCAACCGACTGTTAGATTTTATTCAGACATAGGAAAAGCTGCCGCCGGACGCAAACAACAATAATGAAGTCATCCAGGTGTTCTAGCTCTTCATCGCTAGGCCCTGTACTTCCGCCCTTAACTATCCACCCTGGTGGATTAAGTATTAACGGATAACGGAGTCACTATGGTGCCTATGCCCGCGAGCAAAGCTCAACCCCAACCCATTAACGATAACCACGACTGCCTGCAACCTCACCTCACCCTGCATAACTTTGCTATTGCCCATGCCATTCAACAGGGACGATTGCGCGTTAACATGAGCCAATTGCTTGGCTGCGATTACATTTTTATCTACAGCGGCACCACAACTGACACCCTGTTCAATGAACAGCACCTGATGCTAAGCATCCAGGAGCTGATCGACATTTTGGAAGTGCGCCCGCAACAGGCCCAGGTTATCTACATTGAAGATATTGATGGCCAGCTTTACTTCACCCGCCACGACATTGTTGCGCGCAAAGGCATTATTGAGCAGATACACAGCAGCCGCATCAATAACCCCGAGCAAATTGAATTTATGCAAATGATGCTGGAATGCAGCACCCCCTACTGATTCCGCTCCTATACCCAAGATGCCGCCACGGCGGCATCGCCTGCCAT
The DNA here is from genome assembly GCA_946482385.1 of uncultured Cellvibrio sp. The sequence continues at coordinate 1,355 of CAMLRI010000329.1, read as the reverse complement.
TAAAAAGCCTTTACCCAAAATTATTCTGTGCTACCTTCTTATAGACAAAAAACTATATTTCAATCACACAGCAGACATGTACCAATGAAAACATCTAGCCCCCTATCGCAGATAGGTGCCATCCGCATTTTGGGCCTGGTTGCGCTTTTGTGCGCTGCCCTGCCCAGCCTTGCAGCACAGCAAAAAACTGTTGTCACCAACATGAAATCCAATGTGCAAACAGACTACATGAATGGCCTGTTGCGCCTTGCCCTCTCCTACTCAGACAAAAACTACACCTTCAGCTCCACCAGCGAAGTCTATTCGCGCCCACGGGTGATGGAATCGGTAAAGTCCGGCGAAATTTCGGTGATGTGGGGCGGCACCTCGGAAGAGATGGAAAGCCAATTTATCCCTGTGCGGATTGATGCCTACCGCGGCCTGATGAACCACCGCCTACTGTTTATCCGCCAGGGCGACCAAGCCCGCTTCGACCAAATCCAGACCCTCGACGACCTTCGTCAAATACGATTTGGCCAAGGGCGCAGCTGGCAGGATGCCGCCATTTTGGAAAAAGCCGGCCTCAACGTTGTCAAAGCCACCAAGAAACCCAGCCTCTACCACATGTTGGACGGTGGCCGTTTTGATGCCTTCCCCCGCGGCGCCAACGAAGTCTGGACCGAGCTCAGTGCCTTCCCCGAGCTCAAACTCACCGTGGAAAAAAACCTGGTGCTGATTTACCCCCTGCCCACTTACTTTTTTGTCAGCCCCAAAGACCCCGAGCTGGCACGGGATATTGAATTCGGCCTTGAGTCCGCCATTAAAGATGGCCGCTTTGATGAATACTTCTACAACAGCCCGGAAGTTCAGGAGGCGCTGGAAAAAGCCAACCTGAAAAACCGCCGCGCCATACACATAGCCAATCCCTTTTTGCCCAAGGCCACCCCGCTCAACCGCAAAGAACTTTGGCTCGACCTCACCGGAGGCCAGGCCTCCACAGCAGAAACCCCGGCGGCCAGCGAGCAATAAGCCTCGCTTCATTGAACCCTTCAATAGGGTCGATGGTCTTAGCCCGGGGTTCACACGCTGCCCTAACGCCCACAATTCCGCTATAGTAAACAGCAGCTAGCCCCAAGAGACGCGCCCCGGCGCGTCTGTGCCATTATCGAGATGCCGCCTTATGTTCAGTGTTGTTGCAAGACCCCATTCGCTCCTGATCACGCTCCTGATTGCCTTTTCCGCCAATGTGCTGGCCGAGGCACAAATCCTCAAACCCACTGGCGAACACAAGCAGTCCGCTATAGATGTCGTCCAGCAGCTCACTGCCGGCCACTATCGCAAACAGGAATTTAACGACACTCTCTCATCCCGCTACC
>CAMLRI010000328.1 GCA_946482385.1 uncultured Cellvibrio sp. | reverse complement strand
GGCAGCAGTGCAACAGGTGGGGGCAAAATCCATCACTGCCCTGCTGGGCAATGGTGAGATTATCGAATTGGGTTGGGAGCAAGGGCTCAGCAATCTACGCCCCTACATTACCGAAGACCGCCGTGGTCCCGCCTATAAATCTGCCACTGAATTCCTGAAGGTCGGCGATGTGATACGCCTGATCCAGGATGCCGATGGCAACTGGCGACTCAGCCAGGTGCCCGCCGTGCAGGCTGCCCTGGTCGCGCTCGACCCCAATGACGGCGCGATTCGCTCGCTGGTGGGCGGCTTTGACTTTAAGCAAAGCCATTACAACCGTGTTACCCAGGGTTTCCGCCAACCCGGCTCCAGCTTTAAACCCCTGCTCTACACCGCCGCCCTGGAAAACGGTTTTACTCCCGCCTCCATTATTAATGATGCCCCTATAGTTATTGAGAACACAGGTACCGGCGTTGCCTGGCGCCCGGAAAATGACGACGGCAAGTTTGCCGGCCCCATGCGTTTGCGCCAGGCGCTCTACCGCTCGCGCAACCTGGTTTCGATTCGCCTGCTGCGCGCTATAGGCATGCAAACCGCCCTCGACAGCCTGGAGCGCTTTGGCTTTAACAAACAGGAATTCCCCCGCGACCTCACCCTGGCGCTGGGCACCCATGCCCTGACCCCACTGCAGATGGCAACGGCCTATGCGGCCTTTGCTAACGGCGGCTTTAAAGTGACGCCTTATTTGGTCACCCGCATTGAAGACAGCGATGGCAAGCTGCTGTACCAAGCCAATCCGGCACGGGTATGCCAGGAGTGCACCGCCGAAGCGGGCGCCACAACCAGTGGCGATAGCAGTACTCCAGCGCCAGCCGTTGCCCCGCGCATTATTGATGAGCGGATTGCCTACCTGATGGACTCCATGCTGCGCGATGTGGTGGAGCGCGGCACCGGCCGCCTGGCCAAACAGCAGCTGGAGCGCAGCGACCTGGCCGGCAAGACCGGCACCACCAACGGCCCGCGCGATACCTGGTTTAGTGGTTATAACGCCAAGATGGTGGCTTCGGTATGGGTGGGCTTTGACCAGAACACCCTGTTGGGGCGCACGGAATTCGGCAGTAAGGCAGCCCTGCCCATTTGGATTGATTTTATGCGTGCAGCCCTGGAAGGTGTGCCCGACCAATTGCGGCGCCAGCCCGCCGGCATAGTGACCGTGCGGATCAACCCGGATACCGGCAAGCCGGCACTGCCGGGCGACCCGGATGCGATCTTTGAAGTGTTTTTAGCGGAAGATACCGGCCGCACCGCCTCCAGTTCCCTGGAGGAAACTGAGCAGGCAACACTGCCGGAAGAGCTGTTCTAAACCAGCAGCTAGTGTGCACTCACCTGCAGCCCATGGGGTGAGTGCAGCGCCAGCACCAGCGGCTTAAAGCCTTTATTGCGGTTGCGCTGGGGAGTCACCCAGCCATGGACTTCGATGGTTTGGCCGCGCAGCGCCTGCCAGTCCGCTGGCTGCCGCGAGAAATTGCGCCAGTCCGCTTTGGCGATACGCACCACCAGCTGGCCTTCCAGCTCCAGCCATACCGATGAATTAATCGCAACCTTTTCTACCCGCCCGCTAATACGCTGAAAGCCAGTGTCTGCCACCGTCAGGCGGGTCGCCGGGCGCGGCTGCCAGGCGCGGCTGCCCCACACCCCCAAACCCTGTTGGCGCGCCGCTTCCTGGACAGCAAACAAGCAGCCGGCCTGGGCGACGTTGGGCGGCACAGCAATAGGGAATACCAGCCCCTGGCGCAGCAGGCTCACCGCCAAACTCTGGCCCCGGGTGTTATAGACATGGGCGAGCAAACGGTCATAGTGATCGCGCTGCTGCTGTTCAAAGCCGAGCAGCACCCGGCCCTCGGCCGCCGCCACAAACTGCTCGGTGGCGCGCTTGGCCTCCAGCGCCAGGGCCTGGCCCGGCTGGCCGCGGCGCTGCATTTCCGGGGCATTGATCCCCAGCACCCGCACCGAGCGGCCATCGCCCAGCTTGAGGGTATCGCCATCCACCACCCGCGCCACCTGTACGGCAGCGCCGCTGGCGCGGCCGCATTCGGCTGTCGCCTGGGCAAACGGCAGGCATAAAAAAACGCCGAGGAGCCAGGCTCTCGGCGTTTTTGCGTAGACAGACTTAGCGGTTACCCGCATAGGCCACTTACTTCTTGGCGGCGATGCGGCTGCCGAAACGCTTGGTGAAGCGATCGATACGGCCACCGGTATCAACGATTTTTTGCTTGCCAGTGTAGAAAGGGTGGCATTCGTTGCACACGTCTACGTGGAAATCTTTGCCCAGGGTAGAGCGGGTTTTGAAGCTGTTGCCGCAGCTGCAGTTAACAGCTACTTCAACGTAATTGGGATGAATATCAGCTTTCATGATGTATGCCTTGACGTTATTTGTGCCGCCACCCGGGCATTGGCCGAGCACCGCACAACGGTTAAAAAGAAAACGGCGGATTTTTGGGAGCGGCGATACTAGCAGATTATTACCCCATGGCAAGCAGAATCTGCCCGCCGATTAGCCTCGGCAGCCTCCGGGCGCAGATAATTGCCAAAGCCGGGCGGGATTCAGGCTAGTATTCGCATCCTGTTTCGCCTTTTGGTCTTAGGCCTGCCCCTTTATTACTGATCATGACCATCCTCGAACTCGCCCTGCCCACGCCGCTGCGCCGCCGCTTTGACTACCTGGCTCCCGCCGCCTGGGATGCGGCCAGCCTGCGCCCCGGCATGCGCCTGCGGGTGCCTTTTGGCCGCCAGGAGCTGGTGGGTGTACTGCTGGCAACTAAAAGCCACAGCGACCTGCCCGCCAACAAGCTCAAACCTGCCCTGGAACTGCTCGATAGCGAGCCAGTACTGGATGCCGACCTGCTCGAACTCTGCTGCTGGGCGGCGGATTATTACCAAAGCCCCCTGGGCGAGGCCCTGCAAGCCGCCCTGCCGGTGCTGCTGCGCCAGGGTGAGCCAGCGCGACTGGCGGGTACAGTCGCCTTTGCCCTCACCGCCGAAGGCAAGGGCCTGCCCGAGGGCGCACTGAAACGCTCGCCCAAGCAGGCCGAATTGCTGCGCGCCCTGCAGCAACAGCCCTATCTGATCCGCAGCGATCTGGACAGCCTGGGTATAGCCCGCAGCATACTCACCCAGCTTATTAATAAAGGCCTGGCGACCCAGATAGAACTGGCACCCGATCAAAGCCGCCCCACCCCCCTGCTGCGCGAGCAGCCCCTGGTGCTGGGCGACGAGCAGGCCCAGGCCATGGCGCAGATAGAACCCCAGGGGTTCAACACCTATTTGCTCGATGGCGCCACCGGCAGCGGCAAAACCGAAATTTACCTGCAGGCCATAGCCCAGGTACTGCAGCAGGGCAAACAGGCGCTGGTGCTGGTGCCGGAAATCGGCCTGACCCCCCAGACCCTGGCGCGCTTCCACCGCCGTTTTGCGGTGCCCATAGTGGCGCTGCATTCCGGCCTGAATGACCGCGAGCGGCTGGATGCCTGGCTGCAAGCCCGCGCCGGGCGGGCGGGCATTATCATTGGCACCCGCTCGGCGATTTTTACCCCCCTGGCGCAGCCGGGCATCATTATTATCGACGAGGAGCAC
>CAMLRI010000327.1 GCA_946482385.1 uncultured Cellvibrio sp. | reverse complement strand
AGCAATACTTAGTTAGCCCTTAAATCGTGGCCAAATTTACTTGACCACCACACAGGTGATGATTGCGGTGATTCGAATGTTTCTATAGAACGAATCCGCTATCTGCCAGGTTGATTTATCAATTCAGCTGGCATGTGATACGCCTAATGCAAGTAAGTTACAAAATTGTAAGTACCTTAAAAATTGACCACTACTTTATTAAATAAGGTTATTTGCCATGTCATTTAGTCATAAAGAAAACGCTAAAAAATTGTTTTCCCGCGACAATATTGGCGGTTATTGGAACGATTTGTATAAGGATGTGCGAACTTGCCTGGATTTGCATTTTGTAAAGCGTTTAGAGATGGCTACTGCTTTAGTGGATCAGTATGGCCAAGTGGGTTCGCGAATTCTTGATTTGGGGTGCGGCGCTGGCGTGTTGTCTGAGCAATTGCTGTTGCGTGGGCATCAAGTGGTCGCCGCTGATCAATCTCAAGATATGCTGGATTTTGCACAGCAGCGACTCGCTCAATTTGATAAATCTTGTTATCAGTTAGTGCGTACAGAGTGCGAGCGACTTGATTTCCCTGATAATAGTTTTGATGTGGTTGCATGTATTGGTGTTTTTGGTTACATCGATGATGTGGATTCTGCCATTGCGGAAATTTACCGTGTGTTAAAGCCTGGTGGCACATTGATTATGAGTATTCGCAATGTGGATAACCTAAATATTTTTGATGTTAAGCAGATAGCAAAAAACATTTTTGTTCGCATGCCGTTAAAACTATTAAAAAAAGTGCGGAAGCCCGCACAGAGAAATTTTCCTGTGTTGCCGGACACTAAGGAATCTGGCGCTAAATATAGACGAGTTTTTATAGATATATTTGATCGGCCGCGTGATGTGATCGCTATTTTTGCGGGGCACAAATTGCTTTTGCATGATTTTCACGGGGTTGGATATGGTCCATTTCAATATAATAAGCGCCCATTGTTGCCCGCCTTCCTTGCCAAAAAGAAAAGCCTTGCCTTGGAGTATTTGTTTCGTCGTTTTGGTGTCTATCAAAAAACCAAATGGTTTGCAGATATTAGTCTTTATGTGTTTACGAAGTAATTTTTTCTAAACCCCAGGTTGGGCCAAGGGCTAACTTGGGGTTTTGTTTTTTAAGTCCTACAAATCTTGTGGTTGTTGATTTTGGCGCTTAATCTGCGTCGATTTTCTGTACAGCACAGTATTTTCTGATTTTTTAAAAAATAAAAACTCCTGTTAAAACAACATCTCATTAATCACTGGCGCGGTATGTGCAGCAGCGAATGCGATATCTTTTGATGTCGCATCAATTTTCTTTTTTCATTCACAAGGAGCCACCAAGGTAACTGGGTGGGCGTTTTTTTATTGGCGCGCTTTGCCACAGTTATTGTGTTGGCTGCTTAAGGAGAGAATGTGTATGTCGCTAGACCGCAGACAGTATTTAAAAATAATGGGAACCTCGGTTGCTGGTTTTTATGCCTTGGGTTTATTGGGTGGCTGTGAGGCGATCAAGAAAAAAATTCAAAATCGCCCGGTTAGGCGCAGCATCACCAGCCTGGCCAATAACGACCCTATAGTGCAGGCATATCGCGATGGTGTTGCGCAAATGAAAGCTCTGCCATCCAGCGATCCGCGCAATTGGGAGCGCCAGGCGCAAATTCACAACAATTTTTGCCCCCACGGCAATTGGTATTTTTTGCCCTGGCACCGCGCTTATTTATTTTATTTTGAGAGCATAGTGCGTGAACTTTCGGGTTATGCCGAGTTTGCTTTGCCCTATTGGAACTGGACCTGCTCGCCGCGTATTCCGGCTCATTTTTTTGGGGCAGGTAACTCCTTGCTGGATACCACCCGAACCAAAACAGCCAGCGATGTGATACCGACAAGTTATACCGGTGAGGGTGTACTAGAGGATATTTTGGCGATTCCCGATTTTGAAACCTTTGGCAGCTTCCCTTCCACTGCATTGCGCGGCGGCAGTGGCGGTGGTTATGGTGAGTTGGAGGGTACTCCGCACAACCTGGTGCACGGTTGGATTGGTGGCAATATGGGCGGTTTTATGTCGCCGCGCGATCCGGTGTTTTGGTGCCACCACAATATGATTGAGCGCTGCTGGTGGGATTGGAATATTACCCAGGGAAAATCTAACCCCAGTTCGACCAACTGGACTGATTTGACCATGAACAATATGTTTTGCGATAAGGATGGCAATCCCATTACCAATTTAACGGTGGGCATTACCGCACTTATGCCTGTATTGGGTTACCAATTTGATGATCAGTTGCTGCCTTGTTTGCGCCGTTTGCAAGGGTTTAAGGCTGATTTGCGCTCCACAGCGGAATTGCGTGAGTTTTTGCAGCGCGGTGGTCCCCATCGCCTGCGTGTGCAGGAACAGGTGCGTGTAAGTGCTCCCAGGGCAATCATGGTGCAAGGGCGGTCACTGAACCGCATCCAATTGCCCAGGGAAACGGCGCCTTTGTTGTTGCGCAAAACTCGCGCGGAGCAGCGTTTGGTATTGAAAATCAACCAGGCAAAATTGGTGCAAGCGGCCGATGTTTTTGTGCGTGTCTATATCAATCCGCCGGCGGACACGCAAAATCTCAATACGGATTCGCCGCACTATGCGGGCAGTTTTGCCTTTTTTGGCGATGGCAGCCACGATCACAGCCATCACACAGGCAATACCTATCACATAGATGTCACCAACACTTTGGAAACTTTGCTGCAGCGCGGCTTGATCAATGAGCGCAGCGATGTAAACCTGGTGCTGCAAGCGGTATCTATAGTGGATGGGCAATCGGTGCCGCGAGGTACTATCGAGTTGCGCGATATAGATATTCTGATGAGTGAAGGCTTTGAATAAATCAGCATTAATGATTGCCATGATTGGTGCAGGCTGTGCCCTTGCCGGGCACGGCCTGCTGCCGTCGACCAGTATTCATTGGCATTTGCAGGGCAGTCAGGTGCAGGTTATTAAAGAGTTACAGGTTCAGCGGCCAACCCGCGCGCCTAACAACTACCTTTTGGTTGTTCATATTGAGCCGAGCCTGGTATTGCCTGCGGATACCAATACTGAAGTTGAGCGCGCGCCGGTTAAGGTCTTGTCCCACAGCTATGAGGTGGCGGTGGTTTGCGCACGCAATGGAGGCTTGTTGCGACGACAGAGCTTCAGTGAATTCCCTGTCGCTAGCGGCGGTAAATTTTCGGTGCAACTACCTGACGCAATAGAGCAGTGTTTTGTTGATGCAGAGGCGGTGTTGAGCGTATCGCTACGGCTGGTTAATGCCGAGCCAGATGTTAGTGTTAATGGTAGTTTTTATTTGGAAATGGATTAACCAGCCTGAGCCAGTTAATCCATTGCCACCAGTGTTGCTATGCCCATGCCAATAAACAATATGCAGGCCGCCTTGTGGGCAAAGTTGAGCGGCAATTTATCCATCAGCCATTTTCCGGCAAAAATAACCGGCACATTGGCAATTAACATTCCCAGGGTGGTGCCGGTAATTACGGCCAGCGTCATATAGGCGTCCGCATTATATTTGGCGGCAAGAATTACTGTGGCAATTTGGGTTTTGTCGCCAATCTCGGCAAGAAAAAACAACACCAGGGTC
>CAMLRI010000326.1 GCA_946482385.1 uncultured Cellvibrio sp. | reverse complement strand
AATGGCGGTGTGGTTGCCAACTGCGCGTCGTCTAGTAGCCTGAGCAGTAGCTCATCGAGCCAAACCTCCAGTTCGTCGCTGTCCAGCTCGTCGGTTTCTAGCTCGTCGCTTTCCAGCTCATCCGTTTCCAGTTCATCCAGCAGCAGCACCAGCGGTTTGATTCCCAACGCCACCAGCACCGGCTGGCCCTATTGCCGCAGCGCCGATTCCGACCCGGATGGCGATGGCTGGGGCTGGGAGAATAGCTATTCCTGTATCGTTTACGGCTCTGCCCCCGATTCAGGCCCAGGCAATTTCTCTTACTGCGCCATTGGCTCTGCCAAACTGGATTTGTGCACCACCGACACCGGCAGCTGGGGCAATAACAACGGCCAAATTTGCCTGTCGCGCAGCATGTGCCCCGGCATGGGTTCCACCAGCCAAGCGCCCATGCGCAGCGCACCGGTCAACGCCAATGCCGATAGCAAAACCCGCGCGGTTTACACCTACCTCAATAGTATTTGGGGCAGCAAAATGCTTTCCGGGCAGCAGGATTTAACCTGGCAGGACAACATCGACCAATACCAGCGGGTAATTAACGACACCGGTCGCGCCCCGGCGATTATGGGTTACGACTACATGAACTACGGCCTTTGGGCTGGCAACCCCGGCCTGGCGCAAACCGAAGAGGCCATTGCCCACTGGAACCGCGGCGGCCTGGTTACTTTTGCCTGGCACTGGCGCGATCCTAACGCCAGCAATTCCACCATCGGCGAGTTCTATACCGAGCGCACCAACTTCACCATTCCCATTCGCAACGGCGAGCTGGATACCACCAGCAGCAGCTTTGCCAATATCGAAGCCGATGTCGCGCTGATTGCCGCAGAACTGCAAAAACTGGAAAACGCCGGCGTGCCCGTGCTCTGGCGGCCGCTGCACGAAGCCTCGGGCGGCTGGTTCTGGTGGGGGCGCAGCGACCGCACCGATGGTGTACCGCCCGCCTATGCGCAGGTAGTGCTGTGGCGCTACCTCTACAACCGTTTAACCAACCATTACGGTTTGAATAATTTGATTTGGGTGTGGAATGGCCAAAGCGCTGCCTGGTACCCGGGCGATGCCTATGTGGATATTGTGAGCCACGATATTTACGACGGCAGCCGCAATTACGAATCCCAGGCATCGGTTTACAACCTGGCAAAAAATTATTCGCAGCAAGTAAAAATGGTCGCACTGAGCGAGAACAGCAATATTCCCGACCCGGATTTAATGCGCGCGGATAATGCCTGGTGGCTCTACTTTGTGGTGTGGAACGATACCGACACCGCCGAGGGTGTAACCAGCTCCAATAATTTTTGGACCGGTGAGTATTACAACACCAATGCCCACAAACGCCATGTGTATAACCATGAGCTGGTGATTACGCTGGACGAATTGCCCGCTTTTTAATATTCAGCTCGCGTAAAAAAACCAAGGCCGGCGCAATGCCGGCCTTGGTTTTTGCAACGCAGGAAAAAGAAAATAACAACCGGCTACCAGCCCATTTTCGTTTTAATAAACGCCGTCAACTTGGCGGCATTGGCCTTGTGCTGGGCAATGCGCGGGTGCTGGCCGTAACCGGTAAAGTCAAAGAAAATGGTATCCAATTTTTTATCTTTATATTGCTTGCGCATACGCTCTACAGCGGTGGTGATATAGCCTGGCCACTTGGGGTTGGCGGTGGCATCCATACTGCCCAGGGCGCAAATAATTTCCGCTTTGGGGTATTTGGCGCGAACGCTGCGCACAAAATCTATATACGCCTGGATGCGCTGCTCATCGCTGGGGTTAGGCTGTAGTTTTTTATCGCGGTCGATCAGCCAGCTGTCGTTTTGGAATAAATTGATCACCACCACATCCGGCGTCCATTGCGCAAAATTCCATTGCGTCTGGTTATCGCCCACCGCGCTTAATTGGTCGTAAAACTGCGGCATCACAAAAGGAAACCAGCTGATCATAATGCCGATGCCACTTTGCGATATGGTATGCAGCTCGGCATTCAAATTCCGCGCGGTTATCGCACTGTAAGCCCAGTAATGATTTTTCTCGCTCAGCAAATGGTCGGCACCATTATCGGCGCCTTCATTGCCCATGCCGCTGGTAATGGAATCGCCATAAATTTCTATACGGCGCCCGGGGCGGGCCGGTGGTGTCAATAATGCTGCGCCCTCATCCAGCAGCAAACCTTTAAAGGCGGTAGCGCCCTCTTCACCCTCAGTGCGTTTATAAATTTCCAGGCTGTGCTGGCCGGGTGTTAAGGCGGTGCTAATCACATAGCTGTGTTCCCCCTGCTTGGCTTCCAATACATAGGGGTGCTGGTTTTCGCCGTCGATAATCACACTGAAATAATTTTTACCCAGTTGGTCATCCAGCCTAATGGCCAGGGAAGTGCCAGTGAAATTGGCCTTAATACTGCTACCCGGCCAGGAAAGCTGCGGCGCTTTTTTATCTGTAAAATCTATCCGCCCGGTGTACACATAATGGGGATGGTCAGCGGCAATCGGCTGCACAGGCGCCGCATAGGCCGCAGGAAAAAACAACAAAGCGCCCATCCACAAACAGGAGGCGCCCAAATATTTAGCTAATGACATGGTTTATCTCGCGTTAAATGTTGATATGACCGCTGTGGTTATAGTTATTTTGCTTATAAGCTGGCATATTAAACATTCCGAGCAATCTGCGCCATGCCCCGCACCAAGGATTTTCACCTTTACTCGCCGCGCCCCAAGCATTGCCAAAGCCACTGCGGCTTTGCTATGGTTCGGCCATGAACTGCATTTACGCCCCTGCCATTACCACTGCTTTTTGCGCGTCCAAAGGTGACTTTGCTCGCGCCTGTGTTGCTATGGGCGATTAGGTTTTCTCCACCTAATCGCCCTACCCCCGCTGTTAACCTTTTTTGTTTTTTTATCGCCGACATTTTTACTGCTGGATTACCGCCAGCATTGTTTTTATTTTTTGGAAAATTCCGGAGCCATTATGAGCCGCACCAAAACCAGTGCGCTGGTGATTTCCCAGCGCGACTACCAACAGCTGTTGCAGCTAATTGAAAAAAATACCAGCGACGCAGCCGACGCCCTGGATGCAGAAATCAGCCGCGCCAAAATTGTCGCACAGGAAAAACTGCCCGCCGATGTAGTTGCCATGGAATCACAGGTAACTTTCACCGACCTGGATTCCGGCGAGGCCAAAACCGTACAACTGGTTTACCCCCAGGCAGCCGACGTAAGCCAATTAAAAATTTCCGTACTCTCGCCCGTAGGCTCTGCGCTGATCGGTTTAAAAGTGGGCGGAACCATTGAATGGCCCGTACCGCAGGGCAAAAAGCGTCGCTTGCAGGTGGTGGCGGTGATGCAATAAACCCAGGTTCAAGAATTGCTAAAAAGGCAGCCAGTTACGGTTGCCTTTTTACAACCAGTGCAAAGCAATCATTTAAAATTCCATCGCTTAAAATTAACTACTAACAAGCACGCAACGTGATGTCAGTCACATCGTTGCTTTTTGTTATTAGCTCGCCATTTACCTACCAAGCCAACTCACTGAAAATTAGCCCGACTATTTAATAAACGACTCACACCCAACCGTAAGGAAACGCCATGCCCGAAATA
>CAMLRI010000325.1 GCA_946482385.1 uncultured Cellvibrio sp. | reverse complement strand
CGCGGGTGTAATCTGCCAACAAGGAATATTGTTCAGCAGCCGCCTTATATTCCTGCTCGGGCGACACGGGGTTATCGGCGCAATCCACCAACATAAAAGCCAGGCTATTGAAATCGGCCGACAAACTGTTGTTGATAAAGGGCACTAGCAGCTGCTCAAGATTTTCTTCGCGGGATTGCAACACATCGGCCATGGCGGCAGTAATGCGCGCCCAGCCTGCAGGATGGTAAATCGCAGCAAAACTGGCAGATAAAAAGCGGTGGTCGTTCACCACAAAACTTACCGGCGCTTCGCCATCCCAGCGCGCCACACTTAGTTCAACCGGTGTTTGCGCCAACTTGCTCAAAACATCCATAAACAAATGGGCCACCGGCCGCTGCGCCAATTCCCCCAAGGGAGAAAGGCATTCGCGGCTGGAGGCACATTCGCGAAAAAATTGGGCAAAGGCCTCATCCAATACCTGGGGCCAGGTTTGCACGCCGCCATAACCGGCGGGGTAGACAGAGTCCAAAATCAGGCTGCGCAAACGCGGGCCATCATCCACTGTTGGCGATTCAGCCTCCTGGCGCGCCACTTCCAAAGCCAGGCGCGAACCATAGGAAACCCCGAGTAAATTCCATTCGTGATAAGGCAAAAGCGCCATCAGGGCACGCACATCGGCTGCACTCTGGCGCGAGCCGAAATACTTGGGGCTGATCGCCTGGGATAATTGCGCCCAGCTGGCCACACAATGTTCCAGCAGACGATAGTTTTGCTCCAACTCGTCGATCAAAGGCATATGCAATTGCAACAACCGCTGGTTAAAGCGGTTATAGGCATCGCACTGCAAAGCTGGTGTGGCACCGCCGGTGCCGCGCGGGTCCATTAAAATTAAATCGCGCCCCAGGTTGGCGTAATTCAACCAGCTCAACCAGTCTTTAATTCCCTCGGCATGCAAACGCGCACTGGCACCCGGGCCGCCGGTGAGATACACCAGCGGATCGCCATGCTGCTCATCGCCATCGCTGGCAATAATCACCACCGGCAATACAAAGGCGCCACTGGTTTTGGGGGTATGCAATTCACCACAGCGGATGCTGGCTTGCCAATCCGCCTCAAACCAACAGGGCTTGGTTAAAAAACGGTAGCTATTGTCGGCTTGTAATTGTGCCGCCTGTAACTGCGCCTGATGCGCCGCATTTTTTTGCTGCCATAACAACAGGGCTGCAAACAATGCCGCCACCAGCATTCCATAAGCCAGTTTGCGCATCAGGCATTACCCACAGCTGGCCAGGGCAGCTGCCATGGCTGTTGGTAATCCACTACAGCAGCAGCAAAACCGGCCTGCAAAAATTCACTGCCTTCGCGCGGCAATTCTGTGTAGCTATAGGTTTGTTGGCCGAGGCTAAACGCCAAGCTATAGGCATGCAAATATCCGCGATCTGCCGCCTCACCACCATAGAGCAAATCGCCCAGAATGGGCGCCCCCAGGCTTTTCATGGCCACCCGCAATTGATGGGTTTTACCGGTATGGGGGCGCAAAATAAATAATCGGCGGCCATCGCCCAAACCCTTGCTAAAAAATTGTGTTGCCGCAGGGTTTTCCTGGGTTTTGCTCAGCATCCAACTGCCGCGCCGCGCCGGTTGCATATCGCCCTTAATCAACCCCTGTTTTTTACCGGGTTTTTTCGCGCTGAGGGCCAGGTAAAATTTTTGCGCCTGGCGCCTTGCAAATTGCTCGCACAATTCGCGGTTGGCCTCGGCAGTTTTGGCCAAAACCAGCAGGCCAGAAGTTATCTTATCCAGGCGATGCACCGGGTAGAGCTGACTATAGCCCTGCCCTTGCTTGATGGCTTCAAACAACCCAGGCTCACCCGACTCGCTGTGAAAGCTAACCCCCGGCTTTTTATAAACCAGCAAAAAATCCGGTTGCTCATCAACCACTTGATAGAAAATTTCCACCATAAAAACATCGTATTAAGGACTTAAAAAACTAAGGGCACGGCTGGAAGGCGTAAACCCGCTGGCTATAATCAGGTACAAGGTGTCCGCATATGGCTGTATTTACTGACGGGTTCACCCTATGAGCACTCATCTCAGCGCTCCATGTTGCGATTTGTGCCCTGAAATTCGATGCGTGTTGGTCGAAGGCTGAAGGGCCAAGCGAACAACCAATCAATTTACAGCCGCGGACACCCTCCTTTCTTTTTTACACAGCCCCCTTTTATTTTTTGCACAGATTCTTGTGCAAACCTGGGGCATTAACTGGCCGCCAGTGTACCCCATAGGTTTTGATAAAAAACCCGCCCCGACTGTTATAATCGGCGCCCAATTAATCGTGCGCCCCCGGATTATGCCCCCAAGCCCGCAACAACTGGAATTTTATCGCCAGCAGCATAAATTGCGCCTGAGCTATATGCCTTGGTTATATGCAAGGCTCAAACCCGAACAGCGCGCCTGGGCGCAAGCCTGGCAGGATGAGTGGCAAGCCTATTTGTGTGCCGTGGAAACTATCCAATTAGGCAGCAACTGTTTTATCGCCCCCGAAGCCAAATTATTTGCCGAGCCAGGCCGCCCCATTATTTTGGGCGATAACAGCTACATAGCCGCCGATTGTGTAATTCACGGCCCGATTTATATTGGCACAGGGGTTTCCATCAACCATCATGTTACCCTTGATGGCGGCAAAAACGGCATTCACATTGGCGACAATACCCGCATCGCCGCTTATGCCAGTGCCTATGCCTTTAACCATGGCATGGCACCGGAACGGCTAATTCAGGATCAACCTGTAAGCTCCCAAGGTATACGCCTGGGTTGCGATGTATGGGTGGGGGCACAGGTCGGTATTGTGGATGGCGTCAGCATCGGCGACGGCGCCATCATCGGCATGGGCAGCGTGGTCACTAAAAGCGTTGCCGCCTACACCAAGGTCGCCGGCAATCCTGCGCGGGTTATTGGGCAGCGCGGCTAAACGGCGCTATTCATAATTATTTTTGAGTAAAGCAGTAAACACTATGAAGGATACCCACCTCGCACTCAACATACTCACCTGGCTGGAACTGATTTTTATTTTTGCCATTGGCCTGTTGGTGCTGGCGCTGGTGTACATGTACATCGCCGATATCAGCCAAAATACCCAAACCATTCGCAAAAATTACCCCATCATTGGCCGCTTCCGCTATGCCTTTGAACACCTGGGTGAATTTTTTCGCCAATATTTTTTCGCCCAGGATCGCGAAGAAATGCCCTTCAACCGCGCCGACCGCTCCTGGGTGTACCGCGCCGCTAAAAATGTTGATAGCAATGTTGGCTTTGGCTCCACACTCAATATCCAGCAGCCAGGTACACTGATTTTTTTAAACTCAGCATTTCCGATCCAGGAAGAGGATGCGCTGGCGCCTGCCCCCGTTACCATTGGCCCCTACTGCCGCACCCCCTACACCACCACATCTATTTTTAATATTTCGGCCATGAGTTACGGCGCCATTTCCAAGCCGGCTGTGATCGCCCTGTCGCGCGGTGCTGCTAAAGCAGGTTGTTGGTTGAATACCGGCGAAGGCGGCCTATCGCCCTATCACCTGGAAGGCGGTTGCGATTTGGTGTTTCAAATTGGCACCGTCAAATATGGCGTGCGCGATTTACAAGG
>CAMLRI010000324.1 GCA_946482385.1 uncultured Cellvibrio sp. | reverse complement strand
TGTTGCGCTTGCTTAGGCTCACATTCTAGCCAGACTTTGGCGGCCACCTATAGCAAAGATTGTTATTAACCCTTATTGCATAACGCACTGAAATCGCAGCAATCCGCCATCTCCCCACACCAACTCAAGCGCCGGCCATCGCCCTCGGGCACCAGGGTTAGTTGCACGTCCGCATCGGGCAATATCCCGTGGCCGCGGCTGGGCCATTCGATTAAACAGATGTTGTCGCCGGCGAAGTAATCGCGGATACCCATGTATTCCAGCTCTTCCGGGTCGCCCAGGCGGTAGAGGTCGAAGTGGTAGAGGCGCCGCCCCTGGAGTTCGTAGCCTTCCACTAAGGTGTAGGTAGGGCTTTTTACCGCGCCCTGGTGGCCAAAGGCACGCAGCAGGCCGCGCGTCAGGGTGGTTTTGCCAGCGCCCAGGTCGCCCTGCAAATGGATGCAGATACCCTGGGGCTGGGCGGCCAACCAGCGGCCTAATGCCTGGCCCCAGGCCAGGGTGGCGGCTTCGTCGGCCAGGTATATCGACGTGGAAGATGCGGCCATAGTTAGAGCAACCATAGTTAGAACAACCCTTAGAGCAACTCGCCCAGGTAGGGGATTAGGTCAGTGGCCAGCAGGCTGCGCTGGCCGTGGTCGGCGGCGGCCAGGTCGGCGGCGCAGGCGTGGATAACCGCGCCCAAACGGGCGGCATCGCCCAGGTTCAGCCCCTGGGCGATAAGGGCGCCCACTATGCCCGAGAGCACATCGCCCATGCCGCCGCTAGCCATGCCGGGGTTGCCGTCGGTAACCACAGCGACCGCCTGGCCGGCACTGGCCACCAGGCTGCCGGCGCCTTTGAGGATCACCGCCGCCTGGTAGCGCTCGGCCAATGCCTGCACCGCGGCAAAGCGGTCGGCTTGCACCTCGGCGGTGGTGATGCCCAGCAACCGCGCCGCCTCCGCCGGGTGGGGGGTGAGCAGCCAGCGCTGGCCGCCCTGGGGGTTGGGAATAACGCGGCCGGCGGCGAGGATATTAAGCGCGTCGGCATCCAACACCAGGGGCAGGCCGGATTTCACCGCCTGCTGCAGCATTTGCTCCGACCAGGGCGAGCGCCCCAGGCCGGGGCCGACCACCAGGAGCGTGGGGCGCGCCAGCCAGGGTTCCAGCTCCTGCCCGGATACCACCCCGCAAGCCATGATTTCCGGGCGGCGCGCCAGTATCGCCGGCACATGCTCGGGGCGGGTGGCAATGCTGACCAGGCCAGCGCCGGAGCGCGCCGCGGCCTCGGCAGCCATCAGCGCGGCACCGCCGTAGCCGGTATCGCCGCCAATCACCATCACATGGCCAAAATCGCCCTTGTGGGCATCGGCGGCGCGGGGCGCCAGAAGCGTTTGCAGTGCTGGCAGGGTCAAGCGCTGGGCGGCCGGGGCAAGAGCGTTAAAGATGGCGCCGGGCAGGTCGAGATCGGCCAACACCAGTTCGCCGCAGAGCGCCGCGCCACGCCCGGTGAGCAGGCCGCGTTTTACGCCGATAAACGTGAGGGTAATGCCCGCCTGCACCGCCTCGCCCGGGGCGGCGCCAGTATCGGCATTAAGCCCCGAGGGCACATCCAGGGCCAGTACCGGCAGGCCGCTGGCGTTGATTTGGGCGATGGCGGCGGCTATGTCGGCGCGCAGCTCGCCGTTAAAGCCTATGCCCAACAGGGCATCCACAATCACGCCGCTGGCGGGGGCATCTGCGCCAGCAAAAGGCTCCATAGGCACAGCTTCCTGCAGGGCAAATTCGTAGGCTTGGCGCGCCTCACCCTTAAGCTGTTCCGCTGCCACCAATTGGATCACCCGCACCGGCAGGCGGCGCTGGGCCGCCAGGGCCGCGACTACATAGCCATCGCCGGCGTTATTGCCACCACCGCAGTACACATTAATCATCCCGGCATCGGCAAAGCGCGCCTGCAACAGGTTAAAGGCAGCGCGACCGGCACGCTTCATCAATTGGATCGCCGGGGTGCCGGCGGCAATGGCGGCGGCGTCCAGGGCATAGGCCTGGGCAACGGAATAAAGGGCAGACGATGAAGCTGTGACAATCATGGTGGGAAATCCGGCTGGCTTAGGGATGGGGCGCGATTATACGCAACTTATTAACACGGCAATCAAATAGGTCATCGCACGCCACCTAGGTTGTCGCACCCTATTAATCCGGCGGAAGGGCGCGCCCGCCGCGCTATGGCTGCTATAGTGAGGGCAGACTTTGGCTACAGATGACCTATGACCCAGGATTTTCCCCTATCCCGCTCGCTCGCCGGCGATACCAACACCTTTACCCAAGCCCTGGCGCTGGTCGCCAAGGCCAGCCGCCAAACACCTGAGCAGCTGCGCCTGGCCCTGGCCAATCAGTTGCTGGAGCCACTGTGGCAGGAGCTGGATCCGCAACTGCAACCCCTGTTAACCGGCCTCAACCCCAGCCTGGCGCAATGGCTGGCGGCAGATGACGCCGTTTACCTGCAACCCCAACACCCACTGCCACAACTGCTGGAGCGACTGCACCTGCACCTCAGCCACTGGTGCCCGCGGGATTCCAAACCCAGCCAGCAGTTTTACGACAAGCTCAGCCAGGCACTGGCGGAAGCCTCTATCGCCAGCCTGGAAGCCTTTGTCCGCTGGGCCGATGGCGAAGCCCAGCGCGCCGCCATGCTCGCCCAGCGATTGGGTGAAAGCGAGGCCGGCCAGCTACGCCAAATCGCCTGCGAGTGCCAGGTGATCGCCCTGCTGAACGAACAGCTTGCCGGGCACCAATTACCCCTGGAGCTGGCCGATCCCCTGGAGCGCTACCTTAAAAGCGAACTGCAACACTGCCTGCTCAGCCCCGATGGCGACCAGGCTCCCCTGTGGCGCCTGTGGCAAAAGTTGCTGCCGCACCTGGGTCAAGTATTCCCCACCGATAGCCATGGCCCCGAGGATCAACTGCTCTACAGCCTGGCCCCGGCGCTGATTGCCGAACTGGAGCGCAGCCTGCAATTGCCGCTCAGCAACCCCGGCGGCTATCACTTGTGGGTCGAGCACCTGTGCCAGGCGCTGATGGGCGCGGTGCAGAAAAAAACGCCCGAAAGCGCCCCCCTGCCAGCCCTTGCCTACCCTGAAGGCTACAGCCAGAGCGCCAGCCGCATCACCCACAGCCTGCTGCAGCAAAGCCAGGCGCTGGAACGCGGCGACTGGCTGTTACTCACCCAGGACGACACCCAGGTGCGCGCCATGCTCGCCTACAAAAATCCCGATGCCGGGCAGCTGTTATTTGTCGACCAGGCCGGGCGCAAACTCATGAGCAAAAGCCACAAGGATATGGCGCTAAGCCTATCCACCGGCGCGGCGCGGCCACTGGCTGCCATCAACCTTAAAGAGCGCATCCACCCGTTGCTGGGCAAGCTGGCCAGCCAGGCGCAAAAAATTGCCCTGCAACAACAGGCGGCCGCCGAGGCCCGCGCCCAGCAGGCCGCCGCCGAGCAGGCGGCACGCCAGCAGG
The DNA here is from genome assembly GCA_946482385.1 of uncultured Cellvibrio sp. The sequence continues at coordinate 149 of CAMLRI010000324.1, read as the reverse complement.
CAGAAGCCGAAGCGGCGGAGCGCGCCCTGCAACAACAACTGGAAGTGCGCCGCGCCGCCGCGCGCAAAGCCATGGCCGAAGCCCGCGCCCTGGCCGAAGAAAAAGAACGGCGTGCCGTCGAGGCCGCGCGCCTGCGCGAACAGCAGCAA